>CAYOUH010000001.1:0-31926 GCA_964407085.1 uncultured Candidatus Peribacteria bacterium
GACCTTGCGGAAGTACGGCGACATAGGGGGCAGATGATAGGGCATGCTGGAGGAACGCACGGCATCTACCCCTCGGTCGGCCATCTCGTTCACCTTGTCCTCCTGCTTGGACTTGTAGCCATCCACGTCGCAGATGATGAACAGCTGCCCCGCTTCGGGGAACTTGCGCATGGCGACGTTCTTGACCAAATACTGCAGTGCGGAGAGCGTATCGCCGAAGTGGCCGATGACGAGGTTGGCATCCGGCGTGGTGATGTCGACGCGGTAGGTCAGCTCGTCCTTCTCCTCGACGCTCACGCCCTGGACGAAGATACTCAGCCGGGTGAGGGTTTCGGTGACGAAGGTTTGGAGGAAGGAGGAGATTTCGTTCATGGCTTCTCGTTTCGTAAGGTCGCTAAAGTCATAGGGAACCGACAAGGGCCGGAAGTGGCCAGTCCATCATTTCAGCGTGGACGGGGTCATTTTATTAACCCACAGCTGTTGCGCAATGCCAAACAGCGTGGACATGCCCCAGTACACCGCTACTCCCGCAGGGAAGCTGATCGACATCACGCCGATGACCAGGGGCATGACGTACTTCATGGCCTGGTTCATGGCCTTGTTGGGATCCGCCTTGGTTTCGGTCGATACGGCCTTCTTGGAGGCTTCCTTGGCTGCCCGGCCCACGGTCAGGTGCATCTGGTACCACTGCAGGACCACGAGCAGGACGGGCAGGACGTAGATGTTGGGCTTGGAGAGATCGAGGATACCGAGGAAGTTCGAATTCACGGAGGAGACCGCGAAGCCCTTCAGCGGTTCGTACAGGTAGTGCGTGCTGCTGAGCTCCAGGCCGTGGGAAACGGCATAGTACAGCGCGATCAAAAACGGCATCTGCAGGAGGAGTGGGAGACAGCTGCCCATCGGGTTCACGCCGTTTTCCTTCCACAGCTTCATGGTTTCCTCGCCGATCTTCTTGGTGTCGCCCTTGTACTTCTCCTGGATCTCGGCGATCTTGGGCTGGACGAGCTGCAGTTTCTTCTGCGACTCCAGGGCCTTCTGGTTCGGGATGAGGAGGATGAGGCGGATGATGATGGTCAGCAGGATGATGGCCCAGCCCAGATCGTACCCGGGGAGCACAGAGACCAGCAGGATCAGGAGGTTGTAGAGCGGCTGGTAGAAGAGCAGGTCCCACATCCGTCCCAGGAACCCGCGGTTCTCGACCGAGAACGTGGCGGTCAGGGGGTAGTGCACGGCGGCGGCATCCGAGGCGGTCAGGGCCAATTCGTACTGCCCGGGCGTGGAGAGGGAGGTGTGCAGGTAGTCGAGGGACAGGGTTCCCTCTTCGCCGGCTTTTACCTCAATTCGATCCGAGGGACAGGCGGTTATGCGATCGAGCACGGAGCGCATGTCCACAGGCTGTCCGTCGCGCTTGAGGGAGACGGAAGAAGCCGAGCAGAGGCCGTCGATGGTCACCAGATTGGCCTCGGGGGAGCCTTCGATGGATGGGAGGGCGTTTTTCAGCCGTACCTTGGCCGCTTCGCCGGGGTGGAAGGTTTCGCCGGTGGATTCCAGGATAACGGCCCCTGAACCGCTGGCGGGAGTGGGAGTGGCAGGTTCGTCCTTTTTCCCCGGCATCAGCAGGAAAACGACGATATAGGCGGCGGCGAGGACGAAGGCGTACTTGTAGAACTTGTCGGTTTTCATGGAAAGCAAGCAAGGAAAAAGGCGCGGCAAAGTGGCGGAAGTGTACCCGAAAGGCGGTTTTTTTGCTATACTATTGGGAATATTCTCCTCCTGGGCATGCGCCCCGGAAAAAGACCAAAACAGAAGATGCTCGCCCTCCTCGAATTCCTGGCTCTCCTGATCCTGCGCCTCGTCCTACCCGCCACTATCGCGACCGAGGTCGCGGGCAAGTTTTCGGCCAACCCGTTCTCGAGCGTGGACAACTTCATCGTGTTCACGATCTTCTTCGTGCTGACGTGGATCGGGTGGAAGGTCCTCCTATGGACATTCCACTACGCGTACGAGGCGCGGCAGGCGAAGAAGCTGGTGTATCTGAAAGTCATGCTGCCGCGCAACGACAGTAAGATCGACAAGGAGCAGCAGACCAAGAAGGACTTCCGAGAGAAGGTGGCCATCATGCACCAGCTCTACCGATCACTGTGGGAAATCCGGCAGCTGAACCTGGAGAACATGATCCGGGTGTTCCTGCTCAAGGTCGACAAACTCAGCTTCGAGCTCGTGCTCGAGAACCAGGAGCTGAACTTCTACGTGGTGACCAATCCGTATTTCCAGAGCATCGTGGAGAAGCAGATCACGAGCTACTACCCCGATGCCGATATCCAGCCGGTCAAGGAGTACAGCACCTACGAACACGGGTACAACCTGAAGGGCTTCTCGTTCCACCAGGCGAAGGAGGGGTACTACCCGGTGAAGACCTACAAGACGCTCGAGGAAGATCCGCTCAACGGCCTGGCGAACGTGTTCTCGAAGCTCGACAAGGATGAACGGGCAGTGTTCCAGATGGTCCTGCGGCCGCGCGGGAACGGCTGGCGGAAGAAGGGGCAACGGCTGGCGGAATCGATCTTCAAGAAGGAGAAGAAATCGTTCTTCTCCCACATCCCCGGACTCGGGTGGCTCGGGAGCCTGATGGGATTCTTCATCTCGGGGGACACCGGGTCGCTCGGCAGCAACGCTCCCGGTGCCAGCCATGGCGACTCGTATATCCGCATGCTGCAGCCCCAGGAGGAAGCCGTGAAGCGCATGGGGGAGAAGATCGGCGAACCGGGATTCGACGCCAGCCTCCGTGTCCTGGCATTCTCGAAGAAGAGCAAGTCGCGCGTGGAGGAAATCATCAACGGGGTGGTGGTGTCGTTCAACCTGTTCCAGGATAATTACAACAACTGGTTCGAGAACCGGCGCATCCTGCCGCTCGACTGGATCAATACACCCCTGATGTACTACGCCTTCCAGAAGCGCTTCCTGGGCTTCTTCCAGCGGCAGTGCCTGCTGACGCCGGACGAGCTGGCGTCGCTGTTCCATTTCCCGGATGCCAACTACAACAAGGTGCCGGTGATCAAATGGCTGCCATACAAGGTGATCCCCGCGCCGCTCGAAACCCCGAAGGAAGGCATCCTGCTGGGATACAACACGTACCGCGGGGTGAAGACGCCGGTGCACATGCTGAAAAATGACCGCTCGCGGCACTTCTACATCATCGGAAAATCCGGAACGGGTAAGTCCGCCTACCTCTCGTGGATGGCGCGGCAGGATGTGCGCAATGGCGAGGGCGTGTGCGTGATCGATCCGCACGGCGACCTGGTGGAAGAGATCCTGTGCTACGTGCCGAAGGAGCGGGTGAAAGCCGTCAACGCATTCGACCCGGCAGACAACGAGCGGCCCATGGCGCTCAACACCCTGGACGCCCATACGCCGGACGAGATGGACCGCGCGTCACTGGACGCCACGGAAATCTTCATCAAGCTGTACGGCGACGAGATCTTCGGCCCGCGCATCCAGCACTACTTCCGCAACGGCTGCCTGACACTGATGGAGGACCAGGAAGACGGCGCGACGCTGATCGACGTACCACGCCTGTTCGTGGACGAACCGTTCCTGAAATACAAGCTGACGAAGGTGAAGAACAACGTGGTTAGATCGTTCTGGGAACACGAATACATCCAGACCGGCGACCGCGAGAAGCAGGAGATGATCCCGTATTTTTCCGCGAAGTTCGGCCCGTTCATCACGAACACGACGATGCGCAACATCATCGGGCAGTCGAGGAGCGCCTTCAACATCCGCGAGGTGATGGATACGGGAAAGGTCCTGCTCGTAAACCTCTCAAAGGGGAAAATCGGCGGCATCAACGCGCAGCTGCTCGGCCTCATCTTCGTGAACAAGGTGAACATGGCGGCCATGGCGCGCGCCGACATGCTGGAAGAGAAGCGCCGCGATTTCTTCCTGTACGTGGATGAGTTCCAGAACTTCGCGACCGACACCTTCGCCACGATCCTGTCGGAGGCGAGGAAGTACCGGCTCAACCTGATCATGGCGCACCAGTACATCGGGCAACTGGTGAGCAAGACCGCGGGTAGTAGCCAGCAGAGCACGCAGATCCGCGACGCGGTTTTTGGTAACGTCGGTACCATGATGAGCTTCAAGGTCGGCGCCGAGGACGCGGAATATTTGGCCAAGGAATACGCTCCCGTCCTCTCCGAGCAGGACATCATCGGTATCGCCAACTACCGCGCGTACCTGAAACTCAATATCAAGAACACCACCAGCCGCGTATTCTCCATGGAAACAATCTGGGACGAGACGGGCAAGAAGCGGAAGATCGCCGACATCATCAAGAAGTATTCGCGGCTGAAATACGGAAGGAAGCGCGAGTTCGTGGACGCGGAGATCGAGGCGCGGATCGGGATCAGTGATAGCGAAGCGGCGGTTCCCACTGCCGAGATGCCAGGCGCACCACAAGCTGAAGATATGCCAATCACACAAAGCGAAGGGGTGCAAAGCACCCAAGAACAACCATCCACGGAATCGACTTCCGTGTAGAAGGCCCCAACCTTCTCATGGATCAGCGCCTTCCTTTCTTATTCCTCACCGGCTGAGGTTTTTTGCCAGCATTCGGTACCGTCTTTTGGGGCTTGCTTTTAGGGGCTACGGTCGGACCCTTGCCCTTTTTTCCTTTACTGACGGGGGACTTGGGCAGCACCCTTCTGGGCCTGGTAGTAGGGGCAGTGGGAGCTTTCTTACTAGGCGTCCGTGCTCCCCGTTTCCTGGCCCCCCGATTCCTCAGAGCCTGCTGAAGCTTCTTCCTCACCGCCTCTTTTTCGGTGGCAATGCGGACCCGTTCGGCCTCTGCTCGGCGATCGGCATTGATCTTGTCGATTTCCGTGGCGAAATCGGCGGTATTATTGCTGACCTGCTGCAGGCCGAAGTGCCACGAGCCTGCCACCTCCTCAGCGAAGAAAACATTCCCGGCCTCTTCCTGGGAAATAAGGAACAGCCGTATCCCGTTCATGAAATCCTGCCATTTCTCGTTATCGCCGATGCGGGTCGCTTTGTATGGTTTCTTGTCCGTATCGAGAAGCTTGCTGTAGCTGATGTCGATGGCATCGCCACCATTGGCGTGCATGCTCCGTCCTACCACTGCGGCAGCCGCTTCCTTGCCCTGCATGCGGCCGACGTAGTCATCTGTCCGCACGGCGCTGGTGATGGCCAGTCTCATGTTTTCAGGAATCCCATACTCGGCCTTCAACCGCCTTACCTCGGTTTCCAACGGGCCGGTCAGGAACGCGTACAGATCGGGGTGAACGTGGGAAAGCAGTTTGTATTCCTCGCCTTTCCTGCGGTCCCCACCCTTCTTGTCCGGCTTGGCATGTTCGCCGAATTCGACCGGATCGATGGTGAATGGGGTGTCGGCAAGTTCCAGTGGAACGACTTTTCCGGCATCGGCCATTTTTTTCAGGATCGCGGCATTGGGAATGGATCTGATATTCAAGTTCTTCGCACGGATGATGTCCTCGCGGTTGCGTCCTTTCATGCGCTTTTTTTGTTCATCCGTGAGGACGATCCTGCCTAATGCCGCGGACTCTGATTCCTTAGGGGGAAGAGTGGGCATCAGGCCACGGTCACGGATGAAGGCACTTAGGACCAATCCCATAACTGTACCGGAAGCCAATGTTCCGATGGTCGTGAGGTTGCGGTACGCATGCTTGAATTCGCCTACAACGAGAGGAACTTGGTGCCATAGGACGTTATAGACGGCCCGCCGAGTAGCCTCCACGGCATGCAGGATGGCGGGGAGGACCATCTTCGGTTGTTCCCGTGGCCCGCCTGGTCCGCGTTCCGGGTTTTGCGGAACATTACTTGCCATAGGATTCAGTCGTGAGAGGAAGCTTGAAGACCGGCTTTCCGGCGGGATCATTCATGCCTGATAACAATGTAGCCCAACCGGGTGGGAGGTTGAGCACCATGCGGAATGTAATTGGCTTCTGAGGACGTTTAGTATTATCTGGGAAAGTCGTCATCTTCTGGGGACCGGGCAAAGGAACCTTGTCGAAGTCGGGATTGGCCGGGTCGACGGTGATGGCAGGATTAAGCTTCGATAGGGTATTGCGGATCTCCCGTCCATCGAGAAGCTTGCTGGTTTCCGGATCAGTTACCTGGGAGCGGAGCAGGTGAGCTGTTACGGCGCCCAGGCTCGCGGGCCGCATACCCTCGGCATAATTGATAACGACCTGGTTGAAGGCGATGGTCGGACGTTCGACGTAGGAAGCGAAGGGGTTCTCTGCGGTGTTTTTCTCTCCGTTAAATTGTCCCTTGTATCGCGGATCGGCGTATAAGGTCTCGATCAGTTTTACGCTTTCTACTATCCCGAAGAGGCGCAGGGGATAGGCGGCATTTTCCAGCTCCTTGATATTGACCTCCCCTCCCTTGCCAGCATCCCGTTTGTCATAGTAGCTGCCGTTGAGTCGCGCCATGTACGCGTAGGGATTCACCGCTTTCGTTATTTTTCCCGCCTTATTCGTTTCCAGGATGAGTCCTCCCGATCCCCCGTTGTAGGCCAAGACGGCGAGGACCCAAGCGGCATCGCCTTTCTTTGCTTCTGGAACAGTAGGCTCCAGCTTGGCAGTAGCGAAGGAATTTTTTAGGTCACGTAGGTATTCCACCGCCCCCCGCATCGCCAACAGCGGGTCGCGGCGCAGATCTATGGAGTACCCCTCGCCATTGGCATATACGTCATTGGGTCGCGGCGGCTTATCCTCCACATGACGGAATCCCTGCGCATCGCCGGACTTGAACCGGTTTTCTAGGGCTGTAGCATTTTGATCATTCGGTTCGACCCATGTCCCATTCCTCGCTCGGACCTGGGTGAGGGGAAAGGTACGAGGCCCATTCCATTGTGTGGCCGGCATGAATTGGACGCAGCCTGCGGCTCCGGCGCGCGAGATGCCGTTCGGATCGAAGAAGGTTTCGACCAGGATGATCTCTGGGATCCATTCGGGTACCGAAGAGTCGACCTCCTGGGCGACTTTCTTGAAGTGCTTCTCGTACTGCTTGTAGGCCTGCAGCCCAGTACCGACAGAGGTTTCCGTAGGAGCCCTCCCTATGAGATCCCGGAAGCTGGCCGGCATGAAAGTCTCTTGTCCGTCACGCTTATAGGACAACAATGCACTGCGATTCATCTCCGACAGGGCCTCCGTTGGTCCGGTCGGGTCGACGTTATAGCGCATGTATTGGTAGATCCGACGCAGGATGGCGCGGCGCTGGTGACGGATTGCGGTCTGGTTCCCAGACAATGCCCCATCGGGGACATAGGTATCGTAGACCAAGCGAGTGAGATCGCGGATGATCCCAGCATGGGGATGGGCAAATCCCTTGTTAGCAGACTCAACCCAATCGAGATCTTCCTCGGTCTCCGTCCTCGTCTTGGCATCGTTGGTTACCGCGCGTTTGGCGGATAAGTACTTCGCTAGGGGAATACCCAGAGCCGGGGCCATGAAGAATTTCAAGAGCGTGCGCCGGCCGATGCGCTTCAGTTGCTTATCCGACGGATGGGGCTCGTCCAATAGCTTTTTCACCCCAAAATCACGACCAAAGCGCAACGCTGTAAGAAAGCCGTGTCCCAATCGTCGAGCAATGCGTTTGGCTGTCCACTTGCGCTGCCGCTCAATATCAGGTGTAGGGGGATTGTTTTCCTGTGATGGCTCTCGCTCGACTGAGGACATGGAGGCTACATGAAAAGCATCCTCTCAGGATACCATTCATGGCTTCTCTCCGCGATTCATGAAAGACTGCGAACACCTGTTCCGCTTGACGTTTTATCTAAAAGTCCGCCCCCTACTGCGCCAATCTCTCCCACTCGCCACGTGAGAAGATGAGCTTGATTTGCGTATCTGAGACATTGATTACGCGGACACCCTTCAGGATCGCGTCACGGTTGGCGGTGAGGAAGGTGTAGCGCTTCTGCATCGTGGAGAGCGCTTGCGAATACTGCCCATCGAAGCGCGAGATGGCACGGCGGGTTTCCTCAAAGGGTTCGATCTGAGCCTGGATTTGTTGCATGCGATCGAAGGCGAGCTGCGCAGCGTCGGGGACTTGGTTTTTCAGGGCCTCGCTGTAGGCCTTCTTGGCCACCTTAAGATCGTTATTGAGCGTTCGGATATTCGCGCGATAGTCCTCGGTCAGGGCTTTGTTTTCCGCTCGGATGCGGGTAATGAGGGTTGCCTCGGTTTGCAGCTGTTCGACATAGAGATCCAGCGCTGCCGCGCGGTCGGAGCTATCGTTGAGCGCCTTCAGGACATCGAAAGCCAGGAGTTCGCCAGTAGCGCGGACACGGCGGATATTGTCGCTGATGAGGCCCGGTTTTTCGTTCGTGTCCTCATTGAAGAAGAACCCGGCGGAAACACCTTCGTGGAACCCGTTAGGGATCTTGTCCGCCTGGTACGCGTTCTGCTCTACCACTCCTGCGGCAGCCGCCAAGCCCTCATCGTAGCTGACCGCCTGGGCTGTCGGGTTCGTGGACAGCGCCTGGAGCGTGACGATGATAAACGAAAGGAGGAAGGAGAAACCGAGGAGGCGTCTATAGATGGGCGAACCTGGGGTAACCATGGGAGGCGCCGAGGGCGCAGAGAAACGATAGAAAACGCGGAAAGACAACAAGCATTCTAGCCTAGATGTATATCCGGTCAATATTTTCTATCCGTGTCAATACTCTCCTCCTGAAAGCCGTGGAGAACCGTCCCGTACCCGTATAATGCCGCCGACAATCACCCAATCCCATGCTCCACAGTACCCACAAGACGATCTGGTCGAGCTTCGCCTGAGGAATGAGAGGAATTTATCCAAGATCCAACTCCCATTTCCCATGATCAACCTGTCTGACCGCGCTGCGCGGAAACTCATCATCGCTCTGACGCTGTACCTCACGTCCCTGCTCGCTGCCAACACGCTGGGACTCAAGCTCATGCCCTTCATCCTGGGCACGCACCTGTCCGTCTCGGTGTTTTTCTTCCCCTTCGTATTCCTCGCCACCGACGTAGTGGGGGAAGTCTATGGCAAGAAGGTGGCGAAGGGCTTCGTATTCGCCGGCATCCTGGCCAATCTCCTGTTCCTCCTGTACTCGATCATCTCCCTGCCCCTACCGTGGTCAGCGGACGCGGAATGGGTGAGGAGCAGCTACGGCACGGTGTTTGGCGTTTCGGCCCGCATTGCCATCGCTTCGCTCGCGGCCTTCGCCCTGGCGGAGTACCAGGACGTATGGTCGTTCTTCCTGGTCCGCAAATGGACGGGGGGGCGGTTCTTTTGGCTGCGCTCGCTGCTGTCGAACCTCTGGTCACAACTGCTGGATACCGCCGTGTTCATGTTCATCGCCTTCTACGGCGTGTATTCCTTCGACGTCCTGATGGGGTCCCTCGTCGCATGGTGGCTGTACAAGGTCGCGATGGGAGCCCTCTACACGCCTCTCTCGTATTTGGGGCTGAAGCTGTTGAGGGAAAAGGATGGGCCCGAAGGAAACATCGAGGCGTAGCATTTTTTTCATGAGCCACTTCGGCAAACGTTTCGGCATCGCGCTGCTCCTGTGCATTCCATTCTTTTCCCTGGCGCATATCGCAGCACTCCTTTCCACGCCACTATGGTGGAGGGTTGAAGCCTGGACAGGGTGGGAGTTGGCCGGGGGGCATGGGCCGAGTGAAGAGCTCCTCATAGGATTCTGGATCATGGCGATCCTGGCAGCCTTCCTGACCGCCTTCCGACCTAAGCGTGGTGAGGGGACCCATGGTAAAATGGAAATAACGTAATTCATTTCCTTTTCATCCTCCCATGGACAATAAATCCTCCGTCGCCGGACTCTTTCTCCTTGGTATCCTCATCGCCGCCGGCATCGGGCTGCACGGCTACCTCACGCAGCCGAAGGGCGGGTCGCCCATCAGCGCTAGTGAACTCACCGGCGGGCAGAAGATTGGCATCCTCTCGGTCACGGGGGATGGGAAGGCATTGGCCCGGCCGGACATGGTGAGCATCCAGGCCTCGTTCTCCGAAACCGATACCACGAGCGCCGCGGCGCTCGATAAGGTCAACCGCAAGGTCGCCGAGATCGTCAACATCGCTAAGGCCAACGGCGTCGCGGACAAGGACGTGCAGACCTCGGGTCTGTCGATCTATCCCGAATACGAGTATGGTTTCGGAGGAGGAACGCCCAAGCTCAAGGGCCAGCGCGCTACGGAGTCAGTAACCATCACGGTACGGGGCGTGGACGCGAAGGCGGAGAAGGCCTCGCGCATCATCGACCAGGTCAGCGCCATCGACAACGTGCAGCTGGGGGGCATCAGCTTCGACATCGAGGACAAGACGAAGCTCTTCACGGAAGCCCGTGAAGCGGCATTTAAGAAGGCTAAGCAGAAGGCCGAGGAGCTGTCGAAGCTGGGCGGAGTGAAGCTGGCCAAGCCGGTCACGATCACGGACAGCGCCGTGGAATACTCCCCTCCGATCCTCAACTACGCCATGGCCGAGCGCAGCATGATCGCCGCCGACGGGGCCAAGGCCTCGACCCCAGTCCAGACGGGCGAGCTCTCCGTCACGGTGAACCTGTCGGTGGGTTGGGGAATTGAGTAGGCCCACCCCATGACAGATGAAGCGGGAGGAAAATTGGAAATAGATACCGAAGCGTTCCTGGCCGAATACCAGGAGCTTTCGGCGTGGCAGAGCGCGGGGAGGGCATCACATCCCACCGTTTCCGAGCCCCTTGTCGGCAACGCGCTCGGCCAGGTGCTACAGGTCATGGATGCCAGGAGCCTGTCCACCGTCCTCCAATTCGAAGGGGGGTCGGATAATTTCAAGATAAATCTGGACCATGCCCGGTCCCTGCGCGATTCCGTGGAAGGTTTCCTGGGGCAGGGCATCGATCTATGGAGCATCGACCTGGCCCATCCCCCCCGTGCTTCACAGGAGCCACTCAGGGGACTGTATGACTTATGGCTGCGCTACCGGCCTACCGGCCAACAAGCGCAAAGGTTCATCAAGGATGTAGCCACGCTCCTGGAAGATATCACCAAAGGCGCAGTAGGGGATACTATCGCGAGAGTCCGCGAAAGCGTGAAGGCCGCCGAAAGAGTCAAAGGCTCATTTTCGGTGTGGGACTTCGTTAACGAGCAAGCGCTTGATGCCGCCAAAAAGACTAATTCCGACGTCCCCTCCTATATCCGAAGGAACGCCCGTAACAAAAAGGATTCCCTGCTCGTAGTGGTTTTTTCGCATCTCCTAAGTGGCATCATTCCTAAACCCTCCATCCTTCGTAATCCGAGGCATTTCCACTCAGACGAACTCAATGCGTTCATCTCCCGAATGGATGTATTGGAGAACCTCATCGGAGCGATAGAAGGATTGCGGGGGAGTATTGCATTATGGGATCTCAAGGGTGATAGTCCTGAGGAACCAGGCCGAAGCCTGAGAGATCTTTGGGATAGATGCTTGGAGAAGGGTAGTCCAGAGGCATTCGTCGATTTCCTCGTCCAGATCGCCAACCAAAGGCGGATCATGACACAATCACCCGACATACTACAAAGAGCCAGGACTTTCATCATCCCCGATCCGATCCGTCATTCCAGAAAATAGCAGCACTAAAAAGCCCCGCCATGTGGCGGGGCTTTTTATCGCCAGACCGAGGATCACATTCCCTTGTTCATGGGACGGGAACAGTTGCCCATGCAGCACTTACTCCAGGAAAGGATGGACCACAGGCCCGAAATCCCGACCAGGATGTAGACGATCCATTCGATCGTCGGGTACCCGCCGAGGAGGAGGTTGACGACGTTCCAGTTGGAGCCGGCGAAACCGCCGATCCCGACCAGTCCCCAGTTGAGGGCGCCGATGATGACCAGCACCATGGCCGCGCCGCAGAGGCCGCACATGCCGCGGGAGGAGTTGGAGTCCATAGGGAAAATGGATGAGGAAATAATTGGCCTCATGCTAGTCCTGCCCCAGCGGAAGGGAAGGCAATGCGATTGACTCGCATGCTGCAGCGTATCGAAAAGCAACAAGCCTTTTTGCCTGATAAATGGCAGTTTTCAGTCTTCTTGCGAGCCTTTCTTCTCGATGGGTGCGATGTTGACCGCCAGCTTCTTGATGCCGACCTTCGGATCGCGGAAGGCGATAGTGGCGATGTCCCCGCGCACGTTGATGATCACGCCCTCGCCCCAGGACTTGTGGACCACCGCATCGCCGTCGTGGAAAGCGGCTGCGCGGGAAGCATCCTCCTCGCGGGTGGAAACGTTCTGGCCGCCGATGCGCGCATAGCGGTTCTCCTGGGCGGGACGGGCGGTGAATTCCTCGGGGATTTCGGTGAGGAAGCGCGACGGGGCGTTGTAGTTCGTATTGCCGTAGAACTGGCGCGACGTGGCGTGGAGGAGGTAGAGCTTCTCGCGGGCACGCGTGATGCCGACGTACATGAGTCGCCGTTCTTCCTCGAGCTCGCTGTCCGTCCAGGCGCTCTGCGCATGCGGTAGGACGCCTTCCTCCAAGCCGCAGATGAAGACGTAGGGGAATTCCAACCCCTTGGCATTGTGCAGGGTCATGAGGGTCACGCCTTCTTCCGATTCGGACAATTTGTCGGTCTGGGAAACGAGGGCGACTTCCTCGAGGAAGGTGGCGAGGGAAATGCCGGGTTCGAGCTCGTCGTACTTGCTTGCAACGGTCACGAGTTCCTGTACGTTTCCCCAGCGCTGTTCACCCTCCTCCGTCCCGTCGTCGAGGAAGGCGCGGAATTCGGTGATCGAGAGGACGTATTTCATGAGCGCTGCGGCGGGAAATTCATTCTTCTTTTCCCGGAAATCCTCGAGCATCTTGTAGAACCCCATGAGGCGCGTCTTGGTCCCGGCATTGAGCTCCAGGATCTCACTCGAGCGGTGGATGACTTCGAGGAGCGTCAGGTCGTATTTCGCGGCATAGTTGCCTAAGGTCTCGAGGGTGGAAGCTCCGATCTTGCGCGAGGGGGTGTTGATGATGCGCAGGAGGGAAACCGAGTCAGCGGGATTGGAAATAGCGCGCATGTAGGACAGCACATCCTTGATTTCCTTGCGCTCATAGAACCCCACACCCCCGACGATACGGTGCGGGATGCCCCAGCGCAGGAAGGCTTCCTCCAGGATACGGCTCTGCGCGTTCGTGCGGTACAGGATGGTGAAATCGCCCCAGGTCAGGTCCTTTTCCTTCTTGCGTTGTTCGACGATCAATTTGATCACCTGCTCGCTCTCGGCCCGCTCGCTCTCGGTCTCGTAGATCTCGATCTTCTCGTCGCTCACCTTCTCGGTCCAGAGCGTCTTGTCGGTGCGGTTCTTGTTCTTCTTGATCACGTGGTTGGCGGCCTCCACGATCACGTTCGTGGAGCGGTAGTTCTGTTCGAGCTTCACAGTCTTGGCCTCGGGATAGTCCTTTTGGAAGTTCAAAATGTTCGTCATGTCCGCCCCGCGCCAGGAGTAGATCGACTGCCAGTCGTCGCCGATCACGCACAGGTTACGATATTTTTCTGCTAAAAGTTTCGTCAGCATGTACTGCGCGTAGTTGGTGTCCTGGTACTCATCCACGGACAGGTACAGGAACCGGTCCTGGTAGCGCTCCAGGATATCGGGGAACTTCTGCCAGATTTGAACGGTCTTCATGATCAGGTCGTCGAAGTCGAGCGCCTGGTTCTTCTTGAGTTCCTTCTGGTACAGCGGATAGAGCTTCGCTACCGTGTCCTCGAAGTAGCTGTCCACCCCGGCATGGAAACGGTCCTCGTCGATGAGGAGGTTCTTGGCCCGGCTGATGCTACCAAGCACCGCCCGGGGCGCGAAGCGCTTCTCATCCAAGTCCTGGCTGCGGATGATCTTCTTCATCAGCGCCTCGGAGTCGGCGCTGTCGTAGATGGTGAAGGAATTCTCGTAGCCGATGTGGTGGATATCGCGGCGCAGGAGACGCACGCAGACGGAGTGGAAGGTGCCCACCATCGGATCCCCGCCGATCCGCGACCCGTCCTCATTCTGGAGCAGGGCGCCGATACGGTCTTTCATTTCCTTAGCAGCTTTATTGGTGAAGGTAACTGCCAGGATATTATCCGGCCGGATACCTTTGTCACGGATGAGGTGCGCGATCCGGGCGGTCAGCACGCGCGTCTTGCCCGAGCCCGCTCCTGCTATGACAAGTAACGGCCCTTCCGTCGTCTGAACGGCTTCCTGCTGCGCCGGATTGAGTCCTTCGAGGAGAGGGGAAGACATGAAGAAAATGCCGCGAGAGTATACGCGAAGCGGAAGCCCCATACCAATGGAAACCTCATCCTTATCACGGAGGGGACTACTGCAGCGTCTTGGTTCCCTTGCGCTCGAGCATGCCGGTCGCGGGGAACGTGACGAAGAACGTCGTCCCCTTGCCTTCTTCGGATTCGAAGCGGATCGTCCCCCCAGCCTGCTCGACGGCGAATTTCACGATGTAGAGACCGAGGCCATTGCCTTCTGCCACGTTGACGCGAGCGTTCTCGGCGCGGAAGAATTTGGAGAAGATCTTTTCCTGTTCCGCCTTCGGGATCCCGTAGCCGGTATCGGCCACGATGATATTCACGTCTTGGATACCCTTGGTGATGCTTACCCGTACCGTTCCGCCATCAGGAGTGTACTTCACGGCGTTGGAGAGGAGGTTCTGCAGGAGGATCCGCAGGATCGTCGGATCGGCGGTGAAAGCGGAGAGCGTATTATCGTATTCTTTCAGGATCGAGAGCTTTTTCGTTTCGACCTGGGCATGGAGCTCCCAGAGGACGCTGTCGGCGGTCTTGGGCAGATCGGTGGGGACGGGATGGACGGCGAGGTTCCCGAGATCCACGCGGGAGACATTGAGCAAGTCAGTGACGAGGGTCACCATGCGTTTATTGCCCTGACTGACTTCGTCCAGGTACTGCTTCTGGTCGGGATTGAGTTCTCCCGCATCCCCGGACAGTAGCATCTCCACGTACCATCCTATGGCCGTGAGCGGGGTCAGGAGCTGGTGCGAAGCGAGGGAAACGAAATCGGTTTTGGCGCGGTTGATCTCCTGTTCCTTGGTGATGTCCTCGAGGATGAGGATGGTATCCGTGCCGCGCTCGGTGCCACTGTCCTGCTGGACCAACGCGCTGGTGGCACGGATGAAGACATCCCTCCCATCCGGGAGATGTAGCAGGATATCGTCCTTGCTGGCTACCTGCCCGGTGGCCAACGTCATGTCGAGCGGGAATTCCTCTTTCGGGTACGGTTGCCCGTCAGGCCTACAGAATGCGGAGAGATAGGAGGGGGAATTACGACCCAGGACCGAGGCGGCGTTGTCGCCGAGTAGTTCCTTCCCCACCCCGTTCACGAGCAGTATTTCGCCGGTTCCCGCGTTGGAGAGAAAAACCCCAAAAGGAAGATGCTCGAGCAGGAGCGATAGGAGGGCACGCTGCTTC
This sequence comes from uncultured Candidatus Peribacteria bacterium, assembly GCA_964407085.1. Lineage (GTDB taxonomy): Bacteria > Patescibacteriota > Gracilibacteria > JBDHUY01 > JBDHUY01 > CAYOUH01. Next base: position 15,434 of record CAYOUH010000001.1, read on the forward strand.
TCCACTTGGCCTTCTTCCTCGGACAGTTCGCGGGTCATTTCCTGGGCGATCCTCTCGGCGCGGCGGCGGGAGGTGGTCAGGAAATACACGATGCCGGAGAATAAGATACTGAACACTAAGCCGATGATGAGCGCGAAGGTCGGGAGGTTGCGTTGGGCGGAAGTAAGCCCCGTCTCGGACGAGACGGCGAAATTGACCGTCCATGCCCGGTCGAGCAGGTAGGCCACGCGGGTTTTGGAGAGGATTTCCGTTTCAGTGGAAACGTTGGATGTCTTGCGGGCGTAGAGTTCACGCTCCTTATCCGGGTCGTATTCCCAGATCCCGTCGAACACCTGCAGGCGGAAGGCGGGATTGTGGTTGGTCAACGCACCTTCCACCATCTCGGACACGCGGATGAGGTGGTAGAGGTAGCCGGTGATATTGTCGCGCCTTTCCTGGACGGTGGATAGCCGGACGCCGCCCTGGTACACGGGAGTACAGAGCATGACGCCGACCTGCTCATATCCGTTCTGGTCACGAGCGATGACGACTTTCGGGGACAGGACGGATGATCCTGTATCGCGGGCGGCGAGGAGCGATGCGGACAGGTTGGGGTCGGATAGGAGGTCGATCCCCAGTGCGGGCTTATCCTTTTTGGCCAGGGTCTCGAAGTGCATAACAGGAGCGTATTCCGTGCGGTTCCCGGGAGGAGAGATGCCATACGTGGGATCCGCACTGCGGGCAGATGCGAGGAAGGCGTCGCGCTCCGAAGACCGTACATACGCCGCGAATCCCACACCCTCGAGACCAGGGTAGTGCTGGTCCGAATCAATGCTCTCCATGTAGGCTTTCCAGTCGAAACGCTCCTTGGTATCGGCAGTAAATCCCTGCTTCAGGCCGTTTTCCAGGATCCTGGTAGCGCTATCCACCTGCGTCGTGATCGCGCGCTCCATACTGTCGATCTCCTGGGCGAACCAGAGTTGCTCCTGCTGGTCGGTGATGCGTTGCGCGAAACGCCATACCAAGAGAGTGATCAGGACGAGGACAAGGAGGGCGATGGCCGGAATGACGATCGGGAGGCGGCTCACAGATTCCTTTTCTCCCTTTCCTGACATCGGACGGTGGCTGCCATGCCACAGGGAAACCAGCAGGAAGATTGCCAGGAGTCCCACCGCAGAAGGGATGATGTAGGATATGATGATCGCCTTCCATTTCTCGTAGATCGCCTCCTGGACCTGTGAGAGTACGCTGTCGCGCGAAGGAGTGTAAAAGGAATTGCTGTACGGTTGGGATTCACCATACGGACTAGACGACGATCCGATGGCTCGATCCTCGTAGGTCACCAACCTCCCTGACACCGGTTCGACCCAGTAGGTGAGCCGGATGTCGAAGGTCAGGTCGCGCGGGACGTCACCCTCATCCCGGTAGAATCCAATGAGCGGTGGATCGTTGGTCTGGAACTCGGCCTCGTACTGGTAAACCGTCAGGCCTTCGATTTCCGTTTCCCCCTTGAAGGTGAAGGCTGCAGGGGCATTGTAGTGAACCGGCCAGGAGACGAAGTCCTGTTTCCCGACGTTCCCCGGAGCGAACAGATAGCCCGTGCGGTCGCGATCACCAGCACCCTTGAGGTTTTCACGCGTCCGGGCACTCACTCCGTAGATCCGGGCCACGGAACGGCCCTTGCCTTTCGTAGCCCCGCGCGCGTTGAAAATTCCGCGGACGAAGAGCGTGTCGTCCTGCTTCCCCACAACGTCGAAAAACAATTTCCCGACAGAAAGCGTCTCTGGTGCGAAATCTTCCACCTGCGCATCGTAGAGCTTCTGACGAGAAATGATATCCGCCTCATAGGTGAAGTCGGGACGAAGGGAAAGGAGGCGAGGCACGGCTCCATAGATCCATACCGGCACGGACAGGAGGAGGAAGGTCGCGAGACTGATACGCGCCAAGAATATGGAGCGGAGGAGGGTAATCATCCCATCATTGTACCAAAAACGGCTTGGAAAAGGAACGCGATGGTCCTAATAGGAGGTGGACTACCGAATACAAAAACCGCCCCGTACCACGTGGTACGGGGCGGTTCAGGAGGTCGTGCCGGGAGACTACCTCGTAGCCGTGATCGTGGCGCCCTGCTCGGCACCAGGAGCGGAGACTGTCACACGGCCGTTGGCGTCCTTGCTTACCTGGTAGCCTGTCGTGGTGGCTGTTCCAGCAACGGGGTCCTTGGGCAGGGCGACCAGGTACTTGCCGTTGGTCGTCAGGACAGAGAGATCGATGAGACCCGAGCACGAAGCAGCACCGGTCGCACAAATGTCGGTCGGCGTGACGGTGATGGTCGAAGCTACTGTACCGGCGTTGTCGATCGAGTGCTGGTAGATGGCATTGAGGATCGTGTTCACGTCGGCCTTGCGTTGGGCGTTCTTAGTCTCCCCCAGCTGCTTGCCAGGGTTCAGGGCGACGATAACGATACCGGCCAGGATGGCGATGCCAGCCACGACCAGGAGGATTTCCAGGAGGGTGAAGCCTCCGCGGCGGGAAGAAAGGGTGAATTTCTTCATAAGAGAAAGGGGGTAAGGATAGGTGAGATAAAGAAAAATACAGGGGAAGAAGCCCACACTTAGCGTGTGGCCGTGATCGTGGCGCCCTGCTCGGCACCCGGAGCGCTTACCGTTACACGACCATTGGCGTCCTTGCTGATGTTGTATCCCGTTGAGTTGGCAGTGGCCGTCGTGGGATCCTTTGGCATGGCCACCAGATACTTCCCGTTCGTCGTCAGGACGGAGAGGTCAATGATTCCCGTACAGGTACCGCCGGTCGTACAAATAGCGGTCGGTGTGGTCGTGATGGAAGCGGGGACGGTCCCTACGTTATCGATGGAGTACTGGTAAACAGCGTTGAGGATCGTGTTCACGTCGGACTTGCGCTGGGCGTTCTTAATCTCCCCCAGCTGCTTGCCAGGGTTCAGGGCGACGATAACGATACCGGCCAGGATGGCGATGCCAGCCACGACCAGGAGGATTTCCAGGAGGGTGAAGCCTCCCTTAGCGGCAGCTTGTGTGCGTGTTTGTTTCATGGATATTGGAGATAGTGGGGAACGTATCTGAATAAAGCATACAATTCAGCCTCTGGGAGCGCAAGTGGGGGGACGATCTCGATTTAGGGGGTTTCCTGCCAGGACGAAATGATGACTTGGGGATTAATAGCGGCGATGACCACAGTGAGACGGCGCACGACGGTGCCTACCGTTCCGGTGGAAACAATCTGGCGGCTCTCCCCGCCCAGATCCGAGACCGTGGCGGTACAGGTTCCTGATGAGAGCGTGAGGTTGGCGCTGCCAAGGTAGGCGGTAGAGGCGCGTATGGACTCGAGGGAATTCTCGACACAGGCAATGGCCAGTTCCTTAGCCTTGCCGGCTTGCTCGAGGGCGAAGCTGTCACGCGAGGTATTGATTCCGAAGACCAGTACGGCGACCACGATCGAAATACCGACCATGCCTACGAGGGTTACCGCCAGGAGGCTAATGAACCCAGGAGACGCCCGCGTACCTGGTTGATGCTTTTGTGCATTCATAATGGCTTTTTAGTCAGCGTATCCCGGCCGAGCCACTGAAAGTCTTGGAGTATTGGTATTCATTGCGGGCCGAAGCGTTATTACGGGCTATAGTAAACTGCGTGCTGATGATGCCCTCCGTCCCACTCCTCCCATAGTTGGCAAAGGTGAGGGCGCTGATCGTTATCCGCGAAGGAGTAAGGGGGATAGCTGCCCCTGCGCCCTCCTGTACCATGAGGACTCCATTGGAGAGTGAGAAGATGGTGGGGTTCTTGGCACTGTCGGGAACCGAAAGGGTCAGAGTGGATTGACTCCCTCCGATCGCAGGAGCGGTTATGCCGTTGGCATTCCTGATGGCCGATCCAATCCGCTCCAGCGTAGTGCGCCCCACACTGTCGACGTCGGAGACGGTTTCGTTCTTTACCCGCGAGCGCAGCGTCACATAGTATGTCAGGGAGACGGACGTCAGCAGGATCCCCGTCAGCGTGACGTACAGGAGGAGTTCGAGCAACGTGAAGCCCTTACGTTTCGATTGCGAAGTTCTCGACTCGCCATCCGTACCATTGTGGGAACAGGACATAGTTGTCATTCGTCGGAAGTACAATCGATCTCGGCCGCATCACAGGGGGGCGGGATGAAGTTGGTCAGGGTCCTGGTCGAACCGTCCGTCATTGTGAAGACGATGGTAAACTTCGTACCCACCATGTTTTGGTCGAACCAGAAGCGGATGCGCCTTGAGGTGTTTTGATTGAGCGTGTAGTTGCTGACATCCAGTTCCGTACCAGACAATTGCGGCCCATCTGGACTTCCCACCCCTGTCGCCTCCCAGATCGTTCCACCGCCCCCTTGCATCCTGACGGAGGTCACCCGCTGGATCACATTCGGACTCAGGTCTACCCAGGTCAGCTTGATCTTGTTGATCGTGATGGGGGAAGATCCTTCATTTGACAGGAGGAGCCGGCGCAGGCGGGAATACGGAGGATCGGTGTTGGGGCCGCCGATCTTGGCCAGGCTCGTATCGATCCCGAGGTTGTTCCCCATGGTGCCGCCACCGGGTGTGGATGTGGGGGTGGGAGAAGGTGTGGCACTAACACGTTTCCAGTTAGATACATAGCTCACGAGGGAAACACTTCCTGTGCGTTGGGGATCCTGTTGCCACGTGACCGTGGACGTTATTTGTTTGCGGTTGGCGTCGACGGTGGCGATGGTGATCTGGCGGGTGAAGATGCCGCTCACGTCGGAGGACCCACTCAGGATCCATTGGTTGCCCGAGAGGGCCAGCCCATGGGTTCCATTGGTAAGATTTGAGAAGCTGGCATTGCGCAGATTGGCCACAATCTCCAAACCTTCCTCCGCCAGGGCCACGGCCCGGCCGCGTTCCCCCGAGACAGAGGCATTGCGCTGGCCGATGGCCAAGACCCCGATTACCCCCGTGACGATGATCCCATAGAGCGCCACCGCGAGGAGGACTTCGACTTGGGAGAATGCCCGATTGGAGAATTTCTTCAAGGACATGGGAAGTTTTAATAGTCGATCGTTCCTTTTGCGTTGATCACAACCGTCCGCACATTGCTCCCAGAAGTCAGCGTAAAGGTTCCCGTCTGCTGCGGGTCTCCGGTCAGTTTGGAGAAAACCACTTCAGTCAGTCCACTCGGGACGATAGCGGTACTAATGGCAAAGGTTTCGTCGCATGTCCTAACCCGCAAGACGTAGCTTGTACCGCAGAAGATTGTTATGCTTCCTGTTTGTACACTTCCCCCCCATGCGTTATCCGCATCCATTGCTATGGACAGGGTTTGGGCACGACGCAAGGAAGAGACAATGGCATTGGCCCCGATGTCCAACTCGTTCCTGGTCTGCATGCTGAGGAAAAGCGGCATGGAGGAAGCGGAGATGATCCCGATCACCGCGACCGAGAGGATCAGTTCCAGGATGGTAAAACCGGATTGTCTCTGGGAAGCATTCATACGGTTCAGATACCACCATTGAAATTCCCGACGAGGCTGTAGAGCGGAAGGATGACCGCCACGGCGACCGTCACCACGCCGAGCCACACCATGACGAGCAGGATGGGTTCGAGGATGACACTCAGGTTCTTGGTCGTGGTATTGAGCTTCTGCTCGAAGATCTCGCTGACCTTCATGAGGGTGACAGCGAGGTTGCCCGACTGCTCGGACGTGACGATGAGCTGCTGGAAGGGCAGGGGGATGAGCTTCGGGCTAGACTTGTAGGAGGCGAAGCTGTGCTCGAGCGAATTGCCCTCCTCGATGCGGTCACGCAGGTGCGTGTAGAATTTCTGGTAGCGGTAGTACGTGGTGGCACTGGCGAGGGAGTTGAAGGATTCTACGACGGGAAGGCCGGAACTGAGCAGCGTCCCGAGGATATAGCCCAGGCGTGCCATCTCGCCCTCCAGGATGAGCTTACGGATCGGCGGGATGAAAAACAGGATGGCTTGCCCGATGAAGTTCGTCCGCTTGTAAACGAAGACGAAGTACATCACCAGTCCCGCCAGGAGGAGAACGGCCGGGATCACGTACACGCCATACACTCCGAGGAAGTTTCCCAATCCGATGAGCAACTTGGTCACCAGTGGCAGCGGGATATTGAGCTGGGTGAAGACGCTCGAGAGCTTGGGCAGGATAAACCAGGCGATGCCCAGGCCGATAACCGCCGTCAGGCCGAAGACGAAGACCGGGTACATGAGCGCGGACTTCACCTTGGAACCGAATTCGCGCTCCTTCTGCTGCTGGGCGGCGATGACCTGGAGATTCTGCCCCAGGCGGCCGGTCTGCTCGCCGACCCGGATGAGGGCTATAGCATAGGTCGGAAATATGCCCGTAACCGCGAGGGATTCCCACAACGTACCTCCTCCGTCGATGCCGTTCTCGATCTGGGTGATGGCCTCGCGCATCGCCTTGGACTTGATGTCCTTCTTGATGGCGCCCAATGCCGTCATGATCACCATGCCGCTGGTGAGCAGCATGGAGAGGTTCTCGATGAAATAGCTGAGTTCCGCCCCGACGCCGAATTTGGAAAACGACTTGGCTTTAGCGACCTTAGCCACGGGTTCTGCCTTCTCGGGCTTGGTATCGGCATGGGGAGGTTCGGGACGCTTCTCCACCGTGGGGAGATTGATGGGAGGAAGGGGGCGTTCCATCACTTCCGTCACGCGGATGGCCGAGGGTGCCTTTTCGTTCACAGAAGGCTTGGCCTTGGGAGAAGCCTTTTTCTCGGCCACTTTGGCGTTCTTTTCTTTCGCGGGGGCCGCGGCGTTCTTTTTCATTTCCGTTTGGATTTGGATTTCAGGACGGGCTTGGTAGGCTTACGGGCAGGCTTCGTCACTGGGGAGGCCGCCGGGTCGGCCGCCACGACGGTAGCGGACTTCGGGGGAGCGGCGACACGCAGGAGTTCTTCGATGGTCGTTTGGCCGTTCTTGATCTTCTCGATGCCGTCCTCGAACATGGTGAGGGATCCCTGCTCGCGGGCGAGGTGGGCGATCTGCCCGCCGGAAGGATTCTTGAGCATCAGTTCCTCCATCTCCTCACTGATCTCGATGAACTCGAACAGGGCGATGCGGCCCTTGTAGCCCGACATCGAGCACACGGTACAGCCCTTCCCCCGGTAGAGCGTCGTCTGGGAGGAGAGGTAGGGGACTACACTGGCGGGCATGCGGGCGATATCATCCTTGGTCAACGCCTTACTGTAGCGGCAATTGTCGCAAATCTGGCGGACCAGGCGTTGGGCGATAACGAGTTCGAGGGTGGAAGCCAGGAGGAAGGGCTCGATACCGATCTCGAGCAGGCGCGGGATGGCGGTCGAGGCATCGTTGGCATGGAAGGTGGAGAGGAGGAGATGCCCCGTAAGCGCCGCATTGACGGAGATTTCAGCCGTCTCCTTATCGCGGATTTCCCCGACGAGGATGATGTTCGGATCCTGGCGGACGATGGAGCGGAGCCCTTGCGCGAAGGTCAGGTTGGTCTCGACGTTCACCTGGATCTGGTTGATGCCGGCAATGCGATACTCGACCGGATCCTCGATCGTCGTGAGATTCGCATCGGCCCGGTTGAGCAGCTTGAGCAGCGAATACAGGGTCGTGCTTTTCCCGGATCCGGTAGGCCCCGTGACCAGGATCATCCCGAACGGCTTGTGCGAGGCCTCCGTCATCATCTTCTGGTGGCGCGGGGAGAGGCCGATATCACTGAGCGAGAAGCTGCGCACGTAGGAGGATAGGATACGGGCGACCACCTTCTCCCCGTTGAGCGTGGGGACGATAGAGATGCGCAGGTCGGCATAGCTGTCGCCCAACGTCACGCGCATGGCCCCATCCTGTGCCGCGTAGTGCGCATCGATGCGCAAGCGGGCCTGCACCTTGATGCGGTTGATCACGTTGTCGTAGGCTTCCTTGGGCAGGCGTCCCGCTTCGCGCAGCACGCCATCCACGCGGAAACGGATGATGACGTCCTTCTCCTGCGGCTCGAAGTGGATATCGGACGTATGCAGCGCTACCGCATCGCGGAAGATCTCCTCGAGGAGTTCGGGCGCTATCTTGCTGCTGTCTTTGAGGATCGCGCTGAAGCGCGTTTCGAGCGGTTGCTGGTAGTGAACAAACTGCTCGATGATGTCCTCGGGGAAGGAGTAGTGGAAAACGATCTTCTGCTTGGGGAAGAAGGCCTTCACTTCAGAAGAAAGCTTTTCGTTAGTGGGATCACCGGCGGCGACGTGCACCCCGGAGGCATCCTCAAAGAGCGCCAACACCCCGTACTCGCGGGCGAAGTTCTCAGGGATCTTCTGGGCCAATTCCTTGGCTGGCGCCTGGACTTTCAGGTCCGCGTACGGCACGCCGAAGGACTCGGCGATGGCTTGTCCCAGGAGGGATTTGGTAAACAGCCCAGAGGAAACGAGATAGTTTTCCAGGGTTGTCTTGTGCGTCACCGCTTCCTGCTCCGCCTTCACTAGGTCCTGTTCCGTGAGATAGTTCTCACTGAGGAGGATTTTCTTGAGGTCGATTTCCATGCCGTTTCAAAGGAAAGATCCATCGTCAGCTGGAAAGCTTCTGCACCTTCTCGACCAGGTCGGTCAGGGCCGTGCTCGATTTTACGAAGTACTCGTTCGCTCCCATGGTCTTAGCCCGATCGATGTCCTCCGGTTGACCCAGGTTCGAAGCGACGATGACGGGGACCTTGGCACCACGTGCACGGACTTTCGACAGCACCGTGAAACCATCCACCTTGGGCATGACGAGGTCGAGGATAACCACGTCGAACATATTCGCGTCGAGCAATTTCCCGGCTTCCTCACCGTCATACGCCACGTTGGTTTCAAAACCCGCCTTTTGAAGCTTGAGTTCCAGGGCGCGGGCCAATGGCTTCTCGTCCTCAACAATCAGGACGCGCTTGGCTTTGGTCGGTTTATCAGCCATAGGGGGATGAGAGGATTTCCAGGACGGACGAAATATCCATCCAGACAGGATACCATTCATGACCAATTTTTCCTAGTCGGGAATCCGTCCCACCGGAGACTTATGAGATACACCAAAAAGGCCACCCCGGAGGGTGGCCTCATGGAAAGACGAAATTTCCCGAAGGAATTACATCCTGGAACCGAACTCGCGGCGCGGAGGCCTGTCCTCGAGAGGGCGGGCAACGTTGACGACGAGCTTGCGGCCGTCGATTTCCTGATCGTGGAACATCTCGATAGCCTTGTTGGCCATCGCTTCGTTCTCCATCTCGACGAAGCCGAAGCCCTTCGAGCGACCAGAAAACTTGTCGGTGATCACCATGGCGGAAACGACGTTTCCGGCGGCGGCGAACATTTCCTTGAGCATATCGGACGTGGTCCGGTAGTTCAGGTTTCCGACGTAGAGCTTGCAGGTATTCATGTACGTGGTGTGCGTGGGTTGAGGTAAAGGCGCAAGTCAATCACTTCCTTTCCCCTGGACCTGCCTTCCTACCGCGGGGGAAAGAAGCACTTGCAAGGAGAAATTTGCACCCCCCATGGTACGCCGTCCAATGTCGCTGTCAATGAATCCGATACTATCTCCATCCAATATTCCTCAATTTTCCACAATAGCTTGTTTCAGGTGTCTGGCTGGCATACATTGGCGCCACTTCCCCTTCCCGATGTCTTGGCGCGATCGTGTTCTCCGACTTCTCACCGTTTCCCTCTTCGTCCTTCTCGTTGGCGGGTGGGTGGCGTTCTTTTCCGGAGACAACACTCCCATCACCACTAGGCAGAAGACCTTCGCCCAGGGAAACCCAGCCGGCTATGGTCTGGAGGTTGCTGGAGGCGCTACGGAAGGCTGCACAGCCGACAAGGTCCCAGTCCTCATGTACCACCACATCCGCCATTGTCCGGAGGGGAGCGTGTGCGGCGCGAAGGGATCGGTGGAATACGGTCCCTCCGTCGATCCCGTTCTGTTCGCGCGGCAGTTGGCGACATTGAAGGACTAGGGATACCACAGCATCCTTCCCCGCGAACTCACGGACGGGAAGGTTCCGTGCAAATCCTTCGTCTTGACCTTCGACGATGGGTACGACGACAACCTGGCCGTGCTTCCCATCCTCCACGAATACGGCTTCCATGCGGGATTCGCCATCATCATCGACCGCGTCGACACGGGCGGATACATGGGAGGATCGGACATCATGGAGCTCAAGGATGCGGGACACGAGATCCTGTCGCACAGCATCAGCCACCCGAACCTCACCCTACTATCCGACCAGGATCTACAAAACGAACTCCGGCGCAGCAAAGCCGCCCTCCAAAGCGCGTTCAAGACGCCCGTGCACGGGGTGGTCTACCCGTCGGGAAAGTACGATGAGCGGGTCGAGCGTGCCGCGCAGCGCGCCGGTTACCGCATGGCATTCACGACGGTGGGGGGATGGGCGGAGATAGGAGGAAACCTTTACGCCCTGCGCCGCGTGCGCATGAGCAACACCACGAACACCGACTTGTCGGAGGTGTTGAGGTAGGGAAAGCGGAGATTATTTCATCCACTTCTCGACGCGCTCATTGACGACCTCCCAGTCGATGTTCTTCATGAAGCCCTCCACGTACGCCTTGCGGCCCGTGGCGTAGTCCACGAAGTAGGCATGCTCGTAGATGTCGAGGATGAGGAGTGGAATAGCGGACCACACGGCACCGACGTTGTGCGCATCGGCGGCATAGATGCGCAGGGCTTCCTCATCGAGGTCCCAGGCGAGGATCACCCAGCCACGCACGGCCATTCCACAGGCCATGAACATCTTTTCGAATTCCTCATACGACCCGAAGTCCTCGCTGATCTTTGCCAGCAGTTTTTCACTTGGCTTGGAACCATTCTGCGCCATGTTGTCGAAGTAGCGCTCGTGCAGCTTGTAGGCGTTCACACCGAAGGTCTCGCCGTCTTTGAGGCTGCGGAGATCTGACTGGGTGGCGTTGGCGCTGGAAAGATCGACGGTCTTGAGCTTCTCGCGGATCTCGTTGGTCTTCTTGATATACCCCGTGTAGAGCGTGTGGTGCTCGCTTAGCTGTTTGGCGGAGAGGAATCCGGAGAGTTCTTCGTACTTAAGGGGGACAGTTTGGGGAATCTTAGCCATGGATCGATGGAGGTTAGGAACGTGGGTATTGGCGTATCGTCAACGAGCACCCATGCTACTATACTTCCCGCCTGAGTAAAGACGCGTCCTTGTAAAGATCCCTATGACCCCACGCGAAGCCATTTACCTCGACCATGCCGCCACGACGCCGACCGACCCGCGCGTGGTGGAGACGATGCTGCCGTATTTCACGGAAAAGTCGGGGAACCCCTCCTCGATCCATTCCTTCGGACAGCAGGCGCACCTGGGACTGAACGCCGCGCGCGAAACGGCGGCGAAAGCGTTGGGTTGCGGGTTGGAAGATGTCGTGTTCACGAGCGGAGCGACGGAAGCGAACAACCTGGTGATCCGCGGCATGGCGCATGCACTGAAGGAAAAAGGCAGACATATTATTACATCGGCGATCGAACACCCGTGTGTCCTGGAGAGCTGCGGGCTGTTGGAGAAAGAAGGATTCGATGTGACGTACCTGTCCGTGGATCACGAGGGGAAGGTATTGTTGGAAGGCTTAAAGGAAGCCGTGCGTGAGGACACGATTCTCATCTCCGTCATGGCGGCGAACAACGAGGTGGGCACAGTCCAGCCCATCGAGGACATCGGAAGGATCGCCCAAGAAAAAGGAATTTTCTTCCACACGGACGCCGTGCAGTACTACGGGATATATCCGTGCAAGGTCCAGGAGATGGGCGTTTCCAGCCTCGTCCTATCGGCGCACAAGTTCGGCGGACCGAAGGGAATCGGGTTGGCGTATCTCAAAAAAGGGACAGTGGTCGAACCGCTCCTCGTCGGCGGAGGACAGGAATTTGGGCTACGGTCGGGAACACAGAATGTGCCAGGAGCGGTGGGTATGGGATGCGCGATGGAGCTCGGGGAGAGTGAGAGGGAAGGGAGAAAGGAGAAGCTTGTTGGGTTGCGAGATACGTTCCTCGAAGCCTTACAGGGGATCAATCACCGCGTGAATACTCCCTTGGACCACTGCGTGCCACATATCCTGAACGTGGAGTTCCCCGGAGTGGACGCAGCCAAGCTCGTCGTGCGGCTGGACCTCGCAGGGGTAGCGGTATCAACCGGATCGGCCTGCAGTAATATCGATTCTGACCTGTCGCACGTGCTGACCGCGATGGGGAGGAGTGAGGAGCAGGCGCGCAGCTCCGTGCGGTTCAGCTTCGGAATAACCACTGCTACCGAGGAGGTGGAACGTGCGGCGGATATCCTCCAACGGGTCGTGGCGGATCTCAAACGGTAGCACGAAAAAACGGGCCGAAGCCCGTTTCCATTTATCCAATCTTGGTGACCTCCAGCTGGGTGGTCCTTTGGCGGTGGCCGAAGACCTTGAGATAGCGCTTGCGGCGCTTCCACTTGGCACCCATGACCTTGTCGTCCTGGATGTCAGCCTCGAGGACCTTGAATTCAACCGTCTTGCCGGCGAGGTAGGGCATGCCGACCTCCACGACGGAACCATCGGGTTCGAAGATGGCGAGCACCTTATCGCTCTTCACCGACTTGGCGTCGGCTGCCGCATCGAGCTTGTTGATGGAGAATACCGTGCCGGGAGCGACGGTAACCTGCTTTCCCCCGATTTCGACGACTGCGTACATGGTGCTGGTGGCAAAACGAATCAAAACCCGCGAACCTCTAGGGAACGCTTGGTGATTATAGGCAGGGGGTGGGGCCGGTCAAGGAAAAGTTGGAAGGAGAAGCCTTTTGTGGTAGAATCGCATGATACCCATGCAATACAAAATCCCCCAAGATACCGGCACGGCGGAGACCTTCCTCAACCTCGGCATCATCAAGATGTCGCTGAAGCAAATGATCATCCTGTTCGTGGGCTTCGGGATCGGATACTTGCTCTATCTCTCGCTCTTTCCTCTGTTCGGGACGTATATCGCGCTCGTCCCGGCCGGGATCGTGGGTATCATCGCGTTGGCCTTCGCCTTCGTGCGAAAGGATAATATGAGCTTTGCACGGATGCTCCTCTTGCTCATCGAAATGCGGATCAACCCCATGGCCCGGCACTGGATAAGCGGAGGAGCGACCCTGTCGCCCTTCGACCAGATCCTGTCGATGCAGGGCCCCGTCGAGGTGAAGAAGGATACCTCCAAGCAGGACCGTAAGATCGAGCAGATCGGATCACTGGTCGAGACCCTGGACCACACCAACATGACCCCCATCCTGGAGCGGGTCGACGAGGTGGGGCAGCGCACCGCGGCGCAGAACAGCCGCGTAGGACTCCTCGAAGGATTCGCCCAGGCAGCTGCCAAACGGATCAGTACGCATACCCAGAACGGAACCCCCCGCCCATGATCACCCTTTTCCCCAGCAAGGACCCGCGCGACGCCACCGAGAGTACCCAGCGCTACCTGCCCATCGCCGAGATCCATGACGATACGGTCGTGCTCAACGATGGCGGCCTACGCGCCGTGCTGTCGATCGGGACGGTGAATATCAACCTGAAGTCTGAAGAAGAACAGAATGCGATCATCGCGTCCTACCAGGGATTCCTCAATTCGCTGGAGTTCCCCATCCAGATCCTGATCCGCTCGGCCAAGCTCGACATCGACCGCTATCTCGACAATTTGCAAAAGACCGCCGAGACCCAGCAGAACCCCCTGCTCCAGCGGCAGACGTTCGACTACCTGACCTACATGCGGCGGCTCATCGAGTACGCGGATATCATGGAGAAGAAGTTCTACGTAGTGGTGCCGTACGACTCCTCGGCCAAGCCGACAAAGGAAAATGTCTTCAAGCAGTTCTGGCGATCAATCAATCCGGAGGACAGCGTGGCGAAATTTGCGGCGCGCAGGAAAGAGTTCGAGACGGACCGCAAGGGCCTCATGCAGCGCGTGACTCAGGTGAAGGCGGGACTGGCGAACATGAACCTCTCCGAGCGGCAGCTCACGACGAAGGAGCTCATCGAACTCTTCTACTTGGTGTACAACCCGGTGACGGGGAGGAACCAGAAACTAGAGGACACTCCGAAGGCTGAGGACTAAGGCGAAAGATTACAAGTTCCCCAAATACTTCTCGCGGTTGAGGTCGTGTTCCTGCTGCGTCCGGGCGTAGCGGATGTTGCCTTGCCTGTCGTGAAGGTAGTACCAGTAGGGGGAATCCTCGGGGGACACGGCGGCGGCGATACTCTTCTCCCCGGGGTTGCAAATCGGAGTGGGGGGGAGGCCCTTGTTCTTGCGCGTATTGTACGGGTTATCCTGCGCGAGTTGTTCGGCGGTTATGGGGTTTTGCCAATCGTTCGTGGCATAGCGCGTGGTGGCATCGACCCCGAGGAACCATCCGGCATCGAGGCGCTTCCAGAGGATCCCCGCGACGATGGGGCGTTCTTCGTCGGTGATCGTTTCCTTCTCCACCATCGAGGCCATGATTATCACGTCATACAGGCTGCGCTTACCAGAGGCGATTGTCGGGCGATAGGTCGAGAGGGTTTGCGATGACTGGTCCAGGAGGTCCGCCACGAATCCGGCCACATCGAACGCGTCGGGGTCGACGAGGTAGGTTTCCGGGAAAAGGAAGCCCTCGAAGTTGCGGTCTGGGATGGAGGATAGGAGGGAAGAATCCAGGAGGCAGGTCCGTAGGCATGCAAGAAATTCGTCCCCCTTCACGAGTCCTTTTTCACGAAGGAGATTATCGATTTGCTTAATGGTATAGCCCTCGGGGATGGTTATGCGCGTGGTGCTGGCCACCTTGCCCGCCAGCCGGGAGGCGATATCGGGAATGAGTGCGCTGGGCTTGAGCACGTAGTCGCCTGCCTGGATGGAGGCTTCCCAGCCTTGGGACCTCACATAGCGCGAAAAAGTGGCGGCCTCAGAAATGATCCCTTCATCCTCCAAGAGGGAGGAAACCAGGGCGAGTGTGGATCCTGTCGGAATAGTTATTTTCTCGGAAAGCTTCGTATCCTGGGAGGCAGGAATTTCTAAAGCTCTCTGGTACCCTAGGGTGTCGTAGGCGAAATATCCGCCGGTTCCGATGAGGGCCAGGATAAACAGGGCCAGAATGGTCTTCCCCATTCCCCCTTTGCGCGTGGAGCGCGTGCGGAAGGCTGGTTGCGACATTCGTGGAGATATTTAGGAACCCGGGAAACCCATGTTCCCCATGAGAGGCTTCATGCGCTCTGCAGCGACCTTCTGTGCCTTTTCTAGGCCGCGGTTAGCAGCTTTCTTGAAGGCTTCAGCCAGCTTGGAGGAAGCCATACCTTCAACAAGAACAGATACGGAAACGATTTCCTGGGAGGCGTTCACGACCACTTTCACCCCGTCGACCTCGGCCTCGATGTGCGTGCGGGACAGTTCTTCCTTGATCTTCTTGGCTTGGCGCTGGAGGGCGAACATGTCGCCGAATTTCCCGAACATGGACATAGTATAAGGAGGAGATGGTACGAACCTGTGAACAGGTGGGAGAAGTATAGCCACCACCTTGGAAAATACCAAACTGTGCCACTACCTCCGGGACAAAGGTTGACCATAAGCCGATCCGTGGTACATTGCCCCTACTATCCCTCGCCATTTTTCCCATGCAAGGCAAGCTCCAGAAGGTCAAGCGCCGCAACAAGCACGGATTCCTCGACCGCATGTCGTCCAAGAACGGCCGCAAGGTGATCAACAGCCGCCGCGCCAAAGGCCGTGCCAAGTTGGCCCTGTCCTAAGTTCCCATGCTCCCCAAGCGGGCACGCCTGACCAGCGCCGGCGTAGAACGTGTCCTCAAAAAGCCCTATCGCAGCAAGCAGGGGCTTTTTCGTTGCTCATGGCGGGAGAACAGGGTGGGATATCCGCGCTGTGCCGTCGTCGTGACGAAGGGGGAGAACATCGGGTCCGTGCAGCGCAACCGTCTCCGGCGCGTCTCGTACGCGGCCTTGGAGGAAGGCTTGATTGGGAAGGAATTGGCGGCGGATATCGTCGTTTTTATCCGAGGCATGAATGGGGATGTTGGTAAGGAACGTGTTTACGGCGACCTCTCAACGATCGTGGCTACCATTTCGGAGGCGGCCAAGGGGTTGGTATCCAAAACGAAGGTGGACTAACCTTTCCCTTTCACCTCTCATCCGCTAGGCTTCACGTAACGAACATCCTATGCCCCGCAGAAGGTCCCGCCATCACGGAAACGGTCCAGCGTCCAATCGACCCCGCCAACCAGCCAGGCCGCCGAAGCCGAAGCTCATCCCGATCGAGCAGGACGAGAACGCCATCATGGCCGACGCCATCCCCAAGCTCCCCACGATCCTGTTCTATTGCCGCAAGTGCCGCGCGGTGATCACCCCGATGCAGCTGCATAAGCGGTTCGAATACCGCTGCCCGACCTGTGGACTAGATGCGGCCTTCGGAACAGAGAAGAGCGTGCGTGGGTTCTACAACTACAAGGGCTAGGCTCCATGTTTCGCTTGGG
>CAYOUH010000001.1:31936-36653 GCA_964407085.1 uncultured Candidatus Peribacteria bacterium
TCTTGCCTCCCACCGTCCTACAATAGGGCCGGTTTTTCCCGGCATTTCCCGTTAACCCTCCCACCTATTATGGCAAGCAGCCCCAAGAACGACGCGCTCAACAACGCGATGGCCCTCATCGAGAAGCAATTCGGCAAAGGATCGATCATGAAAATGGGGGCGGCCAACCGCACGCCGGTGGAAATGATTCCCACGGGTTCAATCGCCGTCGACCTGGCGCTCGGAGGCGGAGTCCCGCGCGGACGCATCATCGAGATCTACGGCCCGGAGTCGAGCGGCAAGACGACCCTCACCCTGTGCATCGCTGCCGAAGCGCAGAAGATGGGCGGTCAGGTGGCGTTCATCGACGCGGAGCACGCGCTGGATCCCGAGTACGCGCAGAAGATCGGGGTGGATATCGACAACCTCCTCCTGTCCCAGCCGGACAGCGGTGAACAAGCGTTGGAAATCGTAGAGACCCTAGTGCGCAGTGGCGCGGTGGACGTGATCGTGGTGGACTCCGTGGCGGCGCTCACCCCCCGGGCGGAAATCGACGGTGAGATGGGCGACAGCCACATGGGCCTGCAGGCCAGACTCATGAGTCAGGCGCTGCGCAAGCTCACCAGTATTGTGAGCAAGACCAAGACGACGGTCATCTTCATTAACCAGATCCGCATGAAGATCGGCGTGATGTTCGGTAATCCCGAGACGACGACGGGTGGCAACGCCCTCAAATTCTACGCCTCCATGCGCGTGGAGATCCGTAAGGGTGACAAGATCGAAGAGGGGACGGGAGACAACAAGCAAGTGATCGGCAACAAGGTGCGCATCAAGGTGGTGAAGAACAAGGTCTACCCCCCCTTCAAGAACGCGGAGTTCAATCTGATGTACAACAAGGGAATCGACCGCGAAGCGGATTTGGTCGAGGCCGGACTCTCCAAGGACGTCATCACGAAGTCAGGCAATACCCTCCTGTTTGGCAAGGACAAGCTCGGGGTTGGCAAGGAGCAGGCCCGCGAGGCCCTCATGAAGGACAAGAAGATGGCCGCGGAGGTCGAGAAGAAGCTGCGCGCCACGATCGGCAGCACTCCCACCCCCGCTGCGCCCGAGAAGAAAGCGAAGTAGTACGGGATGGACCACCCCCTCCTTTTCCAAAAGGCCATCAAGCTCCTCGCCGCTCGGGACCACTCGGTTGAGGAATTGCGCGGGAAACTTCAAAAATACGAGCAGGATGAAGGAGTGGTGGAAGCCGTCATCGGCAGGTGTTTGGAGATGAAGTATTTGGATGACGGGCGATTCGCGCGCCTGTTTTCCGAGAGCCTGGAACGAAAAGGAAAGGGGTCACGCTTCATCGCCATGGAACTTACCAAGCGCGGGGTGGAGGATGGCATCATCTCCCAGGTGATCAATACAGAGGATGGAAACGAAGACCTCAGAGCAACCGAGGCGGCGCTCAAGAAATTAAAAAGCTTCACCAAAGATGTCCCAAGGGTTCGGCGGGAAAAAATCATCCACTTCCTGCAGGGACGGGGATTTTCCAGTGATACGTGCTACCGGGTTGCACAATCGGTCACCAAGGATTCGCACTAATGCCTATTCCATGGAGGCGAATGTGCACCCACCCGAAGTAGTGGGCACTTTCCTTTGTCCGGGCAACACCCCGGATGTTTATAATTCCCTTCCCCACTCTTTTAGAAGCCATTCTTGGGCGACCTCTTGTTTAAGCCATCCTGCCATACCTTTTCCCCCTCACATCCCCTTTTACACAATCGGTGCACAAGTTTTGCACATTTTCCTTGCTCCACATTATTGATCATATCCTTTGTGGCTTAGGATGGACGTTTTCAGACCTTTTCAGGAGGGGGACCTTATACACAATGGCGCATCAGAGTCACCCTTTTTGTGCACATTTTCCCATTATCGACTCCTTGTTTTTCAACCAGATCTTGAGCACATCTATTGTTCCATCCATGATCCAACGTTACCCTCATGGGACAAATGCTCCCATATATGAAAACGCATAAGATTCCTCACTGAGTCAATCCCCTTTCTACGACCACTAGGTATGAATTCTTAAATACAAAAACATTTCCAGAAGGGAACGGTGTGGAATAGAATCACGTCCGTCCCGTCACATCATCCCTTTTCGAAGAGCCCATGAAATTCGTCTGTACCCAACCTGAACTCCAGCGTGCCCTCGGACTCGTCGGTCGCGCCATCCGTGCCAACGCCACCCTCCCCATCCTGGAAAACATCCTCCTGCGGGCGGAGTCCAAGCACCTCTACCTCACGGCGACGAACCTGGAGACGACCATCGAGTGTTCGATCGAAGTGCAGGTCATAAACGAAGGGCAGACGACGGTTCCCGCGAAGTTGTTCGACGCCTACGTGAGCCTGCTGCCAAAAGGGGAGAATGTGGAGGTGACGCTCATCAATACCGTCGACCTCGAGATCAAGACGATGAGTTCCGAGACCGTGATCAAGGGGCTCAATCCCGACGACTTCCCCCTCACCCCGGCGGTGGACAAGCAGGGGGTCCTCACCCTGTCGGCGGAAAAGCTGCACGAAGGGATCTCGCGGACGATTTATGCCACAGCGAGCAACCCCTCCCGTCCGGTCCTGACCGGGATCTACACCCAGATCAAGGGCGACAAGGTGATCCTGGTGGGAACTGATAGCTATCGACTGTCCGAGCACACCATGACGGTGAAAAAGGCCGATACGAGCATCGAGGAGTGTAATATCCCCGCCCAGACCATGGCCGAGGTGTTGCGCATCTTTCCGAAGACCGAGGACGATATCGAAATCACGCTTTCGAAAAACCAGGTGCAATTCTCCCAGAACGGCATCCGCCTGGTCTCGCGGCTCATCGAAGGGCGCTTCCCGCCGTACCGCGACATTATCCCCAAGACGATGGTGTCCCGTGCGATCCTGTCGGTGTCTGACCTCCTCATGGCCATCAAGCGCATTAGTCTCTTCGCCCGGGAAAACAACAATACCATCCGCTTCGAGTTCGAGACGGACGAGGTGAGCAAGGTGGTGCTCAGTTCCACGTCGGCGGAGCTGGGATCCGGACGCACAGAACTTCCCTGTACCATCGAGGGTGAAGCGGCCTCCATCCCGCTCAATAGCGGATACCTCATCGACTTCCTATCGACGGTGAACGGCGAATACGTGTACTTCGACGTCGATACGAAAAACACCCCGGCCGTCCTGCGGCCCAAGGAGCGCGACGACTACTTCTACCTCGTGATGCCGCTCAAAGGGGAGTAGTTCCCTTGCGCGAGTACCCCGGTTCCCGTACCATCGCGACGTTTTCCCGTTCGATTCCTTAACTCCAACAAGAACGTTGGCACCGCTTGCGCGTGGCACTTAGCGAGATTTTCCCTTCCCCCCTCCATACCGAGACCCGCGGGAGGCTTTTGCAAAAGAAGGACATCACCCTTTCGGGGCTAGCCAATCCGCTCGCCAAGTTTTTCCTATTGCACGACCTGAACAAGGACGGGGATTTCCCGTTGACCGCGTTCGTGACGAGCAATGCCAACGAAGTGGTGGAGTACGTGCGATCGTCGCACCTCTGCGCCCCTTCGTCGCCCGTGCTGACGTTCATGGATGCCACCCATGCCAATGTGCTGGCGTTCCTCAAGCTCGCGCGGGAAGGCGCACTAGAGCGGACGGTGGCCATCATGAGCCCCCAATTCCTCATCGCCCCCTGCCCACCACCGAAGGCGTACGGTGAGTCGGGTGTGAATATCCACAAAGGCGAAACCATCGACCTGCACCGGTTCTACAACGAGCTTATCCTGTGCGGGTACCGCGTGGCGGAGGACCGGCATTTGAAGGTCGGCGAATACCGCATGGAGGGGGGAATGCTGGGCGTGTTCCCGTTCGGGGAGCAGTACCCGACGCGCGTGGAATTCTTCGATACGACGGTGGAATCCATAGCGCGCATCGACCAGGACAAGAAGGAAACCCTGTCGCTCTCCGACGATCTCCATATTCCGCCCTGCACGTTCGAGGGACAGAGCGGATTCCTGGCACAGTACTTGCCCACCAATACCTTGCTCACCTACGACGAGCTAGAGGGTGAGGAAGAATCCTTCTGGGAAGCGGCTGCCGAGGCGACGAAGGGGGTCCATGGGCTCAAGAAGCTGACCATCACGTCGTTTCCTAATGAGGACGCGGAATACGAGCACCTACGCTACGTATCGGTGACGAAGTACTACGCGATCTCGGACTTCATCAACGACATCAAGGAACGGCTGGCGACGGACTGGAGGATCGTGCTGCACACGAAGAACGTGACCGAGGTGGAAAACATCCTGCATGAGCACCTGATCCCGTTCTCGAACGAGATCAAGGCGTTCCTGCGTGCCAATCGCGGGGTGATGGTGCAGTCGGCGGCGGACGAAGAAGCGGTTCCGCGCAGCTTCCAGAATACGTCACTCAAAATCGCGGTGCTGACCGACCGCGAGATCTTCCGTGTGCGGCGCAATGTCGGCGCGTTCGAGCAGAAGACGGTGCTGGAATTCCTGACGAGCCTGAAAGTCGGGGACTACGTGGTGCATGACGACCACGGGATCGGGAAATTCATCGGGGTGGAAAAGAAGACCATCGATGGGATCGTCAAGGAATACATCCACATCCAGTACGCCGGAAACGACCGGCTGTTCATCCCCACCGACCAGGCGGGAAAGCTGTCGCGCTACATCGTCAGTGACGACGAGGAGCCGAAACT
>CAYOUH010000002.1:0-6479 GCA_964407085.1 uncultured Candidatus Peribacteria bacterium
GAACTCGCCCTGCGCAAGGGGGGAGGACTTGTCATCATCGCCGATCCCGATAGGGGCACTGAGGGCCTCTTCACTGAGAACTTCGCCTGCCCCGACTCCAACGTGAACCTCCCTGAGATCGAACCACGCAATTTCTCATTCAACTCACCCCACGGCGCTTGCCCGTCATGCCACGGACTCGGAACCATGCTCAGTGTCGATCCCGCACTCGTCATCCCCAATCCGAACCTCACCATCGCCGAGGGGGCCATCGCCCCGTGGGCCGGCTCCAGTGCGCAGCTGGGTTGGTTCTCACGCATCCTCGAGGCGGTGGCGAAGAAGCACCGCTTCTCCCTCGACACCCCATGGGACGAACTGACGGACAAGGCGCGCGAGGTGCTCCTCAACGGCACGGGCGATACGACCTATTCGATCGAGATGGACGGCGGCAGCTTCTCGGGCAATTACCAGACGAAGTTCGAAGGCGTCCTCGCCAACGTCTCGCGGCGCTACAAGGAGTCCGAATCCGACTGGACCATGAAGCGCATGGAGACCTACATGGCCCGCACGCCCTGTGCCGAATGCGGCGGGAAAAGGCTGAAGAAGGAAATGCTCGGCGTGACCATCTCCGACAAATCCATCATCGATGCCACCGAGCTCTCCTGCGGGGAATTCGGCGCCTTCCTCGCAAGCGTGAAGGTCAGCGACGAGCAGCGCAAGATCAGCGGTCCCATCGTGAAGGAGCTCGGAGAACGCACAAAATTCCTGGTCAACGTCGGCCTGTCCTACCTCACGCTCGATCGCAGCGCCGCGACGCTCTCGGGTGGGGAAGCGCAGCGCATCCGCCTCGCGACACAGATCGGATCCAAGCTCACGGGCGTGCTGTACGTCCTGGACGAGCCCTCCATCGGGTTGCACCAGCGCGACAACGATCGCCTCATCGAAACCCTCAAGGAACTGCGTGATCTCGACAACACCGTCATCGTCGTCGAGCACGACGAGGACACCATCCTCGCCTCCGACCACGTCATCGACATCGGACCCGGAGCCGGTCGCCTCGGGGGTCGCGTCATCGCCCAGGGTACCCCAGCCGAGGTGGCGAAGCATCAGGATTCCCTGACGGGCCAATACCTCTCCAAGCGCAAAGGCATACCGGTCCCCTCCGTCCGTCGCGAAGGGAAGAAGCATGTGACCGTCGTGGGTGCGAGCGAGCACAACCTGCAGGGCATCACCGTCGAGTTCCCGCTCGGCACCTTCATCGCCGTCACGGGCGTCTCCGGCTCGGGGAAATCCACGCTGGTCAACGATATCCTCGTCCCCACCCTGGCCCATGCCCTCAACCGCGCGCAGACGACGCCTGGGAAACACGACAAGGTCACGGGTATCGAGCACCTCGACAAGATCATCGACGTCGACCAATCCCCCATTGGCCGCACCCCGCGCTCCAACCCCGCCACGTATACTGGCGTGTTCACCGACATCCGCGACCTGTTCACCGCGGTGCCTGAGGCGAAACTCCGTGGCTACAAGTCCGGCCGCTTCAGTTTCAACGTGAAGGGCGGGCGCTGCGAGGCCTGCGAAGGCGACGGCGTGAAGAAGATCGAGATGCACTTCCTGCCCGACGTCTACGTCAACTGCGAGGTATGCCATGGCAAGCGCTATAACGACGAGACGTTGCAGATCACCTGGCATGGGAAAAACATCGCCGAAGTACTGAACATGACCGTGGAGGAAGCCAGCGAATTCTTCGCCGCCGTACCCAGCCTGCAGAACAAGATGGCCACCCTGGTCGACGTCGGCCTCGGCTACATCAAGCTCGGCCAATCCGCAACGACGCTCTCCGGCGGCGAAGCCCAGCGCATCAAGCTCGCGACCGAACTCGCCCGCCGCGGAACGGGGCAGACCATGTACGTTCTGGATGAACCCACCACGGGGTTGCACTTCGAGGACGTGAACAAACTCGTCACCGTGCTCAACCGCCTGGTGGAAAAGGGCAACACCGTCCTGGTCATCGAGCATAACCTCGACGTCATCAAGTCCGTCGACCACGTCATCGACCTCGGTCCCGAGGGTGGCAGCGGAGGCGGCACCGTCATCGCCACGGGAACCCCAGAGGAAGTCGCGATGAACAAGAAATCCTACACGGGCCAGTGGCTCAGTAGGATGCTGGGAAAGTGATCCTGTGTAGGGGCGATCGGAAAAGGAGTGGCTAACCGCCACTCCTTTTTTAAGATGCGTCTCGCCTGGAATCAGCCACCGCTACAGGCACCACTGAGGGTACAGGCCGTGGCCCGGACGACAGCGTCGATATCCGCACCCAGATCTTTGCCGTCCGTACCGGCGTTCTTGTATACCGAGCCCGATGTCAGGCGGTAGTTGCCACCAACCCCGTTGTTATAAGCGGTGAACCCTACCGCGGAATAGGTTGCCGGGTAGAAATTACTGGTCGGATAGCCTGTAGCGCTCCCCACCATGGCGTTCTTCGCGAAGCTGGAATTGGGGAAGAACGTGGTGATGGTATCGTTTCCCGATCCCATACCATCCCCCTTGATGCCGTAGGGACCCAGGTTGAGGATATTATTGGTGAACGTGAAATTGGGCGCGGGTACCTGATCGGTGACGATAGCACTACCGTTGTTGAGGACGGTATTATGATCCAGGGTGATGTCCTTACTCCCACCCGTCACCTGGATGAACCGTCCCTGGTCGGGACCGGATCCCCCCATGCCTCCAGCAGACAACGGACCCGCCGTCAGGTTATCGAAAATGTTATTGGCGATGCGCACCTTGTTCATGAGCAGTGTGGGTCCGTTGTATTCGTCATGGCCGTGGATGGTCATTCCGATCGGGGCGTTCTTCACGATGTTGTTGGTGAAGCTCACGTCCTGAGTGATGGCCCAAGGCGCTCCCCCATCCTGGTTGGCGGACTTCAGGTTGATGGCCATACCCACCTGGGCATGGGGCCAGGAATTCTCGAAGATATTCCCCTCGATCAGGACCCGTTTTGCCGTCTTCAGCTCGAGGAGGTTCTTCACCGTCCACGGGTATCCGGCGTAGGTGGGATGGCCGACCATCCACGACAGGGGCTTTTTGAAATGGTTTCCCCGGATCTCGATGTCGCTGGGATTCATATCGCGGATGGCCGAATCGGATCCTCCGAACATGAGGTTCTCCCCTGCGCCTTCGAGATAGTTGTTGACGATCTTGAACGGCCCCGGGCCGTTCCAGCCTCCGATAGCCTGGCTATCGGAACCTATCTCGTGACACTCCGCGAGGTACGAATCGATGATCGCGGTACTGGCGCTGTTGAGGGCCACGCACCGGCGAAGGTTCCTGGTGGAATGCCCGTGGATATACACCCGGTCGAGGATGATATTCGACGCCTGGTTTCCCAACACGGTCTCGTTGGCATCCCCCAACCGCACGAGGCCGTAATGGGTATTGGCAGTACTGCCGTTGGCATCACCCACGTTCTGGTTGTTGTCGGCGATCTTAAACTCGACCCCTATGAAACGGTAATGGTGGGCGCCAGTCGCCGTACTGACGGCCCCCTCGACGGTCGGAGAAGCGATCTTCGCCATGGAGGGAGCGTCTGCGGGACCAACCCTGCGACCCTCGGGAACGGCGAAGCCAGCCGTCGTTATGGTCACCCAGGAAGCCCCGTTTTTCTTGGGCAGGACGAACACGCCGGTATACGTCGCCCCGGCAGTCAGGACGATCTTGTCACCGGGCTGGGCAGCATTGATTGCTGCTTGGAGGTCACCTCCGGCGGCAACCGTACGGATCTGCCCCGGGGAGGAAGTGTCGGAAACGGAGGTTTTCAGGTACGTCCTCGGCAGCTCCACTCCCCCGATGGCTCCTCCGATAGGCGAAGGCGTGGGAGCCGAGGAGGGAAGGATGGTGGGGCTCGGGGATGGGGATGGAGTGGGGGTAGAGGCCGGGGAAGGTGAGGGTGTTGGGGATGCCACGGGCGTGGCAGTCGGAAGCGGAGTCACCGTCGGGATAGCCCGGATTTCTTCCTGAATGCCCAATGCCACATTGGACAGCGCGGACTGGTACGCTTCGATGAAGGCTTTGGCCCTGAGCACCTTGCGCGTGTCCTCAGTGATCATGAAAAACGTCTTGCCGTTCTTGCGGTATACGATGCGCGACCGGTCGCGCTGCAGTTCGATCTGGAAGCGGTCCTTGGGAGACGTGGGCGTTTCGGTCAGGATATCGCTTCCATGCCGCACCTGTGCCTTGCCATTCGCCACGGTGATGCCATAGGTAGCATGCTCCTCGTCCGTCGACCCATCGTCGAGTCCGGCCAGGAGGAACCCCGTTCCCGATGCGCCAAATGAGAGCAATACGTTGCGGCTCGAAGGCAGTTGTTGGGAGGAAAGGGCCATTCCGTACGTTTCCGGATCGGCGGTATTCTTGACCAGGAGTCCGCGCGGGCCGACCTTGGCATTTTCGACCCCGGTCCATTGCACGTATTCCTTGGTCCACTTGGCACTGATCAGGATGGCGTCGGTCTTGAGCATCTCCGACGTGACCAGCAGGGCCATCGCGGTAGCCAGGAGGAGCATTCCACTGATACCGAGGAGGGTGTGTTTTTTGGTATGCATAGGGAACCGGGATATGGGCGAACGTATCCCACCATTATCGCATAAAGAGCCGCTCTTCAGAAGGGTTTTCGAACCAAAAATCGCATTTTCTAGGCTTCCTTCTTGCGGTACTGCAGCGCTTCCGCCACGTGCGGCATCCCGATGATCTCCACCCGTACCAGGTCCGCGATCGTACGTGCGAGGCGGATGATCCGGAAATACGCGCGTCCCGACAGGTTCATGCCCAGGACTGCCTGCTTGAGGAGCTGTTCAGCCGGACTGTCCAGGAGGCAGAAATCCACGATGCGCTTCTGCGGGATCTCCTTGTTGCAGCTGATGCCCGTTCCCGCGAATCGCCGGTTCTGGATGTCCCGCGCGGCCTGCACTCGCTCGCGGACGCTGGCCGAAGACTCTCCCGCACCGCTATCCTGCAGCTTCTCAACCTTCACGCGCGGCACCTCGATGAACATATCGATCCGGTCCAGGATGGGACCCGATACCTTCTTCGCGTACTTCTCGACCGCCATCGGCGGACACGTGCACTCCCGATCCGGATCGGTGGCGAATCCGCACGGGCAAGGATTCATGGCGGCCACCAGGGTGAAGCGAGCGGGGTAGGTCACCGTCCCTCCGATCCTCGTCACCGTGATCTCCCCATCCTCGAGCGGTTGTCGGATGGTCTCGAGTACCTGCCGGGGGAACTCAGGAAACTCGTCCATGAAAAGCACGCCCTTGTGCGACAACGTTATTTCGCCCGGCTTGGGAACCTTTCCCCCGCCCACGATCGATACGCCCGAGGCACTGTGGTGCACGGTACGGAAGGGACGTTCCACGACCAGGGGCTGCTCGCGCGGGAGAAGCCCGGCCAACGAATAAATCTTCGTCACTTCCAGACTTTCCTCCAGCGTCAGCCTGGGGAGAATCGTCCGAAACGTGCGGGCCAAGAGCGTTTTTCCCGATCCCGGCGGACCATTCATGAGGAGATTGTGTCCTCCGGCGGCCGCGATCTCGAGCGCGCGCTTGGCCTGCTCCTGGCCCCGGATCACGGACATGTCGCACTCATGATGCTCCTCATGCTCCAGCGAGGAAATGTCCAACGGCGCCGCCGGTTCGATCTCCTCGTCGCCATTGAGGTAGTCACGTACTTCAGCGAGCGTCTCGGCGCCCAACACCTCAATTCCCGGAATCAGGCTCGCCTCCATCACATCGCATGCGGGCAGGATCAGGCGTTCGAATCCCTTCTCCCGGGCGAAAGCAGTGATCGGGAGGATCCCATTTACGTGGCGCAGCCGCCCGTCGAGCGCCAATTCCCCGATCACGATCGTTTTCTCCAGACGGTCCGTGGTCACCTGTCCGGAGGCCAGCAGGATGGACAGCGCGATAGGCAGGTCGAATGACGGTCCGCTCTTGCGGATGTCCGCCGGGGCGAGATTCACAATCACGTGGTGAACGGGAAAAGATGCACCACTGTTCTTCATGGCACCGCGCACCCGTTCACGTGCCTCCTGGACAGCCGTGTCCCCGAGTCCCACGACGAAAAACTTCGGCATCCCGCGGATGATCTCCGCTTCGACTTCGACCAGTTCCGGCGAGAGCGTCGTGGCCGCGACCGAATGGATCCGCGATATCATGGGATCGGGTCAGTTCGCGTCCCTTATACGCCCCTCCAGAACCAAGATCAATATTATGAAATAAAACATGAACGGATGATTATTAACGAAACATAGAAATGGCCAGAGTTGGTGCTTCGGCAGATGAGCGAAAAATGCCTGGTACCCGCTCCGTAGGACAGTATAATGCCAACCGCGTTCGAGAAACGCCCGCTAGAAGAAGGTACGCCGTTGTAGCTCAGTGGTAGAGCACGTCCTTGGTAAGGACGGGGTCACGGGTTCAATCCCCGTCAACGGCTCCAGT
>CAYOUH010000002.1:6579-18460 GCA_964407085.1 uncultured Candidatus Peribacteria bacterium
CCCCTCTTCCACGCCCACATGCCACCGACAGCCAGGGCGGAAAGGATAGCGACCATCATGGCCTCCTTGGGGCCCGTATTGGTCTGGGAAGCCACTCCGCGCAGGCGGTTGTTCTGGCGTTGGCCCTGCGCGTTGATGACGTTCGTAGATGAGCCGTCACCAAAGGCATCCCCATAGCCGCCATAGGCATATCCCCCATCGGAGGATCCGTTCGAAGATCCGTTGCCGTAATACGAGCCGTTATTCCCGGAGGAACCCGTCGTTCCCCCCGTCGTTGTGGAAGACGAGGTTTGGACGCTCAGCGTCGCCGTCTTGGCACTCTCGGCGCAGTTTCCCATGGCACTGACCGCCACGTAGTACGTCTTTCCGGGAGCGACGTTTTCCAGGGTCAGGCGGAAATTCGGCCCGTCCCGCAGCGTGTTGGAATTGTTGGCGGTGAAGGTGGTATCGAACTTGCCCTGCGTCTTACCGTAGTGCACCACGAAGTGCGACAGGCGGGAATCCTCATGCGCCCAGGTCATCACGATCCCGCTCCCCTGCGCGGTGGCCGTGAAATTGGTAGGTTGGGAACATTGCGCACCACCCGTTGATCCGTTGGTATTCGACCCGTTGGTATTCACGTTCACGAACCCGTTGGTATTGGTGTTGCCGGTCGGGGAATTCGTATTGGAATTCCCGAACGTGCCGTTGGAGTTGCCATTCACCACGGGACCGTCACACGACGGCAGGGACAACGGCGTTACCGTCCCGAGCACGTTCGTATTTTCGGCCGAGGTCGTGAGCACCAGCGAGGCGTTTTGGTCGAACCCGATCTGCGTGGCACTGCTCTTGAGCGCGCGGAACGTGATGGTAGCGAAGTCCGCGTTGCCGTTCACCGCATTGCTGTTGCTGGCGGAGAGTTCGATCCTGCCGGCGGTGGGGTTCGTCTCGTTGCGGAAAGGCAAGGGAAAGGAAGCCCCGATCGTCGGCTTAGTGGGGACTTCGAACACCGTCGGATCATAGGTGATAGTAGCTTGGACGGTGGAAGCGTTCACGGCATTTCCCAGGGCGATGGTCACGGGCACGTCCGTTCCGACACGGACGCACGACGCCGTCGACGTGGCCGAGAGCGTGGCAGAGGCGGTTTGGGCCCAGGCCGGAAGCGTATTGGCCATCAGCATCGTGGCAGCCGCGATGGCGGGGAGGATTGCTTTGCTGCGCATGGGAAGGGTTGTTATGTGTTTTGGGGGAAAGGCTTACTTATTGGACGGTGACCGTCACGCTGGGCAGGCTGGAAGAAAGCGGGGCGACGTCGGAATTGTCGGAGAGCAGCACGGACGTATCGTTGGCATCCAGGCTGATCATTCCGGATCCTGCACCCACGGCTTCCACGGTGATCTCAGCCAGGGACACTTCCGTTCCGGAGAATCCCTTGCCATTGCTCGCCGCGATCGAGGCGGACTTGCCATCGGTGGCTACGCCGCTCTTGAAAACCATCGGCAGTACGGCTTCGTTCGTCGTGACGGAAACGATCTTTAGGTTGTCGGAGACGCGCAGAGTAGTCGAGAACGTCGTGGCCGATTGCTGGAGTCCCGTCAGGGAAACCTTCACCTTGGTCTGTGCTCCGCTCGTGATCGTCGTCGCATCGGCACTCAGTACCAAGGACGTACGGAAGGCGGGCTCGGCTCGCGGTACGGGACTTTCCAACTGCTGCTCGAGGTTGGCCACGGGCGTAGCCGTAGGAGCGACAGGCTGGGTATCGCTCTGCATGCTACAGGCCGAGAGCGACAGGACGGAAACGAGGACAAGGCCGGAGGGGATGAGGTTCTTCATGGAAATGCAGGGTGGTAAGGGATGGGGTCGGAACGTTCGTACTAGTCCCAACCGACGGCGACGTTGTTCTGGTCTTCGGCGTTCACGCGGCCACCGCAGTCGGTATCGCCGCGCGGGGCGACGTACACGACGTTCGTCAGGGTCTGGGATCCGTCGGTCGAGGTGACGAAGACGATGCCACCCTTGGCATTGGCCGTCGTGGCGGGACGGATCGTGCTCCCGCTGCCGACCGTGACCAGGGCGGTGTCGGATGACATCCATGTTCCCTTGCCGAAGCGGATTCCATCCCTGGCACCATGCGGCAGGCAGAATTTGCCGGCCTCCTGGAACGTTCCCAGGTCGTTGCCGGCGATCACCGGGGCGCTGGGGTTCGAGAGCAAGCTGCGCTGCCCGTCGATCGTGTTGCTGACGGCGTACGTGTACTGCTGCCCCGGCAGGGCCGTGTTGTCGATGGCGTACGATGTGTTGGCAACCACCGCTACCTTGCGGAAATCATTGGGAACGTAGCAGTTGTCCTGGCTCCCTCCGCATGCTTTGTAGCGGGCGCGGTAGACTTCGTAGGTCACCGGCTTGACCGTAATCACGGGAGCCCACTGGATAGCCACCACGCTGGAATAGTCGCTGCTGAGTGCCTTCACGTTCTGAACCGTCAGGCGGTTGGTACCGGCTCCCGTGGGATTGTAGGCCGGGCCTTCGGTACCATCCTTTCCGGGCGGAACGGGAATGTACGACGGTGAGGCGGTAGCGCTTGCGTTGGTATTGGAGTTGGTTGCAGGCGTCGCGGTGGCGGGAGGGGGAGTACCATCTGTGGGAACGATAGTGAAGGCCGTTCCGGAGTTAATCGTCTGGGAGATGTACGAGCCGCTCGAGGTCTTGGTGGCGATCTCGCTCACCAGCACCGTGTTGGTGCCTGCCTCGTTGAAGATACGCACCTTGGACGACGTCCTCGGGAGCTCGTTGGGGCCGACCTTGAAATTCAACCGGATAAGTTCGCCCGGCTGCGTGACGTTCATGTCGTAGGCTACGATGACGTAGGCCTCGTTGACCTTGTTGACGATGATTCTGCCGATGTCGCTCGTCCCGATCCCTTCCGCGCCGTTCGGCTCGAGAGTGACGTAGGAGGGGATGTCCACCAGCGTCAGCTTCATGCCCAGCAACGGATGCTGGGGATCCACGCCGTCCACCTTCAGGATCACGGGCAGGGTCGCTCCCTTGTAGGCCGTGTAGCTGTTCTGGTGGGTGGAGAGGGTGATGGGCGACTGTTCGACCCGGATGAGATCGGTGCGCAGCAGGCGCCCGCCGATCGTGGCCAGGGCGATGAGGACCGCGGCAGCCGCGAGGGCCCAACCGATCATGGCAGCCTTGTTGACCGTTGGTGTTTGGGTATTCATGGGACGTTCTGGTAAGGGATTGGTGTTGGTATGGGAAGTCATCGGATCAGTATATCATTTTTCGCCGTTCGGGCTGGAGGGTGGCATTGACGGGATTGTAGGCGTGATGCGTGGTGGTAGTCCTACAGTGTCGGGCTCAGGAGGGAAAAATACGAAGCGAATGCCACGACATCGGCCAAATTGACCCGTCCTTCGGCGGTCTCTGCCACATTGGCGTTGTTCACCTGGCTCTGCGACAGCGCTGCCTTTCCGGCGAGGAAATCAGCCACCAGCACCAGGTCCGCGATCGTCAGGCGCCCATCGCAGTTCACGTCCCCGCGCAGTGGCAATGAGCACTGAATGGGAGCCGTTGTCGGACTGGGCATCGGAGTGGGTGTGGGGCTAGGCGAAGGAGTCATCGTCGCCCCGCTTCCGGTGGATGTGGGAGTCGGTGAGGGACTGACGATCGTCCCGCTCCCCGTTGGTGTCGGGGTAGGAGTGGGGCAGACATGGGTAATGGTGCCATCAGGCAGGGCAACTAAGGGACAATCGGTGGGGGCGATGGTAGAGGTCGGGGTGGGAGTAATGGTGGGACAGGTGAAGCAGGAATCAGGTAAGTTTATTCCGGAATCAGGATTAACGGCTACGCAGGTATACCCATACTGGTCATCCGTTCGCGGACAGATCGCACCCTGGCGACCTTGAGGACAGTACGGACACATGGCCGCATACCCTCCGTCGCTGGCACACACCGTGCATCCGTCGACGATCGTCACGGCATCGCAGCCCGCGGGGAGCTGGGGACAATTGGGCGTAGGACTGGCCGAGGGCGACTCCTGCACCTGGCCGAGACGGAAGAACGGTCCGTCCTCGAGGGGATAAGAGAGGAAATCCCCTCCCTGCTCGATGGCCACCTGGCTGATGAGCTGCGAGCCTGCGGTCTTGTCCGATGACATCTCCACTACCCGCGTCAGGTCATCCGTGGGATCGTCCGTGATCCGCAACGGGATGGTCAGGAACGGTCCGTCCTCCTCTACGCGGATACCGGACAGTACGATGACCACCTTGTCGCCGTAGCGCTGGGCCACAGCTCCATTGATGACGGTCGATCCGGTGCCCGTGATCGCCGTCTCGTCGATCTCGACGTATTCGGGAACGCCGGAGAGTGTCATTTTGACCGCTGCCAGTTTGGCATCGGCAGTCACGCCCTTGACGGAGACCGTGACCGGAACGGTGGAGCCGGAGGAAGTACGGTACAGCAGCTTGTCGGTGGACAGCTGGACGGACGATCCGTCCGTGCCGACGATGTCGGTGCCGAGGAGCTGTCGCCCGACCAGAGCGAGTGCGATGGCCAGGACGACTCCACCCACGATCCACACGTTTCGCGTGGAGGAGGGAGTGCCCGTAGAGGGGGAAATGGTGGGTTCCATAGGACGAGCAGGAAAAGGATACGAGGGGATTACAGCGAAGTGATGCGTCCAGAGAGATAGGCAGCCAGCTTGGCCAGGTCGGCGATATCGACATTTCCATCTCCGTGCAGATCACCCTGCACGACCAGCGGACAAGCGGAGGGGGAGGTCGTCGGGGTGGCGGGGGGGGTGGGGGTTACGGTCGGAGTCGGGGAAGGGGTGTTAGTCGGTGTGGGAGTCGGAGAGACGCACACGATCGCACCAGGAACACAGACCCCATTGCACAGCTTCTCACCATCGAGACAGGCAGGCGTAGGAGTAGGTGAAGCGCTCGGAAGAGGAGTGGGGGTCGGCGTTGATCCTTGGCAGAAATTTCCCGTGGCGGTGACGGCACAGGTCTCGCCATTCGAACAGTTGGCATTCGAACAACAGTTCCCGACGTAGCATTGTCCGTTGCACATGACCTGGTTTAGCGGGCAACCCGGGGTGGGAGTGGGCGCCACGGCCGGGAGAACGGTCTTGGTGACGATCGTTTCCGGCGTCCCTTCCCAGTATTCTTGGCCCGCCTCAACGCCCGTGTAGACCCAGCGCGGATCGAGGCTGGTGATCCTGATCGTCTGCAGTCCAGGCTGGGCGAAGCGCATAAGGCCGGCAAAGGTGTGACAACCCTTGTCGAAGATCAATATCGAGGTGTAGTAGCTCGTCTCAGCACCGATGGGACCGGCAGCGAACTTGATATTCACCGCACCACGGTAGGACGTATCGATCTTTCCGTTCTGGTCGACAGCACACACACCGAAGTTCGTCTTCTCTCCGACCCGCAGGGGTTCTTTCAGGAAATTGAGCGTGAACTTGCGCTCGGTGGGACAGGCACGGAATTCGCAGTCCGGACCTTCGCGGCCGATCTTGAACCCTCCCGGGCACTCCTGGAGATCCTCGGGGCACCAGGCCACTCCGGGACCGGGTTGGCAGTAGGTACAGTCGGGACGCTTCATGATATTCTCCGGCGTGAAGGCGATTTCGGTCGCTGAACAGAATCCCTGTTCATAAGGGTGCTCGGGGTCGGAGACGTCATAGCACGCGAACTGCTTGCCTTGGGGCTGACAAGAAGCGCAGGTCACCTGTTCGCTGGAAACGTAGGGGAAGGTGGTCGGAGAGGGCTCAGGAGGACACACCAGCTGCGCGTCGCACGTGAAAGGATCGGTTCCACCACCCTCGTAGTGGCATCCTATGGGAGGATTGGAGTAATCACAGGCATAGTCGCATTCGTTCTTCACGGGATTCCAACGTTGGGGAACCTTGCACTGGCACTGAGGGCCGTCCCAGAACGTGGCCTGGCACGCGGGATTCGGTGCGGGGAGATACGTGCAGTGCTTGATCATTACACCATTGGAGTTCTGCGTACCGGCATCCACGCACGTGGCGCCACAGGTTCCGCAGTCAGCATTGGTCGTGCACAACGTCCCTTGGACGGCGCACTGCGCAGGCGTAGGAGTCGGAGTGATGGTAGGAGTAGGCGTAGGAGAAAGAGGAGACTTCACATACCACGTACCGTTCGCCCGGCGCCAGACGGCGAGATTGGCCTTGCCGTCGCCATCGTAATCCCCGGGAACGGGGACGTCGTCGTATGCCGAAGCCGTACTGCCCCAGGCGATATCGACATAGCCACCAGAGACGTTGCGGTCGTAGCCCTTGGAGCTGAGCAGGACATACCAATGCCCGTTCCTCGCCGGGTCCGGAGACTTCCTCCAGACCGTCAGGTCGGTCTTACCATCCCCGTCGTAGTCGATGCCGGACAGGGGTGTGTCGTTGAATTCGGCGGCCGTACTGCCCCAGGCGATATCGACATAGCCACCAGAGACGTTGCGGTCGTAGCCCTTGGAGCTGAGCAGGACATACCAATGCCCGTTCCTCGCCGGGTCCGGAGACTTCCTCCAGACCGTCAGGTCGGCTCTACCGTCGCCATCATAGTCAACGCCGGATATGGGCGTATCATCGAACTCCGGAGCGCTACTGCCCCACTCGATCGCTTGGGCAGGGGCGTAATTTTGTGAGCTTTGCAGGAAATACCACTTACCATCCGCTCTCCTCCATACCGCGGGATCGGTCTTGCCATCCCCGTCGTAGTCGGCCTGCATGGCGATATCGTTATACGGCGCGTTCACCGATCCCCAGGGAACACTGGAAAACAACTGTCCGTCGCTACTGCGCTTCACGAGCCAGCGGAAATCGGACTGCCGCCACACGGCGTAGTCATTCTTCCCGTCGCCGTCGTAGTCGCCCGGGACAGGGACGTCATTCTCTGGCGCCGATGCCTTTCCCCAGGGGAAACTACTATCCTGGTCCGTCGCTCCTTGTGGGGCGGGAATATCGGCAATGCTGGTCCGCAGCAATCCGCCGGGGGCGAACGATGCCGCCAGGGCGGTTACCGCGACAACGGCAGCGAGACCGATGAGGGTTTTGCGGGTGGTCATAAGGAGAGTGATAATGATGGCGTAAGGAAAATCACGAGGACTGGTTGGACCCGGAGACGACCTCGGCAATCCAGGCCAGGTCAGCGATATCGACGCGGCCATCCCCGTTGGCATCGGCATTCTTGCGGGCGACGGAACCGGGGATGAGCGTACTGCGTCCGATCAACACATCGGATAATTGGGCCAGGTCGGCGGTATTCACGCGATCATCGCAATTCACGTTACCGCGCAGTTCGACGCACGTACCCGGAGAGGGAACGTCTCCCGGACAAGCGGCGAATTCGCAGTTGGGACCCGTCCGTCCTACGAACGAACCATCCGGACATTCGCGGGCTTCCATGGTGCAGGCCACCTCGTCATCGGGCAGTACGGTGAGCGTGACCGTCTCGGTCATGGTGGGATCCTGCGAGTCGAGATCCGAGAAATGCAGGTCCTGTGCGGTGAGTTTCAAGGTCCCCGTACGGATCGGTTGGATGGCAGCGGGGAACGTACGGCAACCCCGGTCCTCGGTGGTGAATTCGTAGGAAAGGTGGGTCGGGACGTCGGCCGTCGGACCCGCGTCGATGGTGATGGTCGCCCACCCCTCGAAGGGGCCCGAAGCGGTATTGCCGCATAGCCTCAGGTCCACCTCGTCACCGACCCGGATCGTTTGCGCGAGGGTGATGCTGAATTTCCCGGCAGGGGGCAGGGGGGTATCCGAAGGACACTGCAGGACCATCCCGCACGCGGTCCGTTCGTCGTAGTCGGGCCCGGGAACGTACGTGCATCCTTCCGGAGGCGCGGCATAGTCGCACATCGTCCGGGGGGGATATACGCATTTCCCATTGATGACGCGGGGAGGGATGGAGGCCGTCATTCCATCACCGGTGCAGGTCGCGCCACAACTTCCACAATCGGAAGAGGTGGAGCATTCCTGCCCCTCGGGAACGCACAGGTCAGGCTCGTCCGCGCACGCGACGCACTTGAAGTCCGCTCCGGGTCCGCCGTCTTCGGCATTGCAGAACGTTCCGCCGGTGAAACCTCCGCGGCACAAGTATGGCAGTCCTTGTCCCAGGCACGAGCGGCAACTCGGCCCATCACCTCCCCCAAGGCAATCTTGTCGGCAACTCGTCTTCTCGCCCACCTCGCACTGCCCGTTCCCACAGACGCACATGTCAGGCGTCTCGGGCAGGGCACAGGCCGGCTGGGAATCGAGACAGGCGGGACGGGCACGGCATCCGCAGGTCCCGATGAGCAGCGAAGGTTTTTCAGGATCGGGGGACATAACGCAGTTGTCCGTCGCGCACTGTCCATTGTTGAGGCACTTGCTACCCATCGGGAGCTTCGGCGTCGGGGTAGGCACGGTAGGATCCCACGTCGCCACCGGCACAGAGGTAGCCCATGACGTAGCGATCGTGGAGTTCCCGAAGAGGACGGCACGGCACTCGGGCGTGAGGAATCCTCTCGTTCGCTGCATATCGAAGCAATCCGAGCGCGTCAGTGAACCACTCCCCGTCAACATGGCATCTAACGGCACGTTACCCTGGTCCGAAACGGACAGGAATGTGACGATCGAAAGGAGGATGGCGAGGGCTGATCCCACGACGACATTCCGATGTCGTATCGTTCTCGGCTGGATGGGATGGTTTTGGGCGACGTTCGTCATGGGACGTATTGGTGTTTGTGTATCCTTGGGAACCGGTATTTAGCGCGTGGGACCGCAGGTCAGTGTCCGTGAGGCACCATCCGTCCCGGTAACGATGAAATTGGCGATCTTCGCCACGTCGGCCAGGTTGAGCAACCGGTCGCACGTCACGTCGGCAAGCAGGAACTGCTCGCTGCTCAGTGTCACGCCCGGTTTGCCGGACAGGAAGTCCGTGATCATGACCACGTCCACGATCGTGATCCGACCATCGCCGTTCACGTCACCCAGCACCTTCTGGCAAGCGGCGAATTCGCAGTTAGGCTTCACGCGGCTGACCACCGAACCGTCGGGACATAGCTTCGCTTCCGCACTGCACGCCACGGAGTTCGTGTTCGAATTCCCTGGTGTGGGACAGGCGGCGAATTGGCAGGCAGGACGGGTCCGCCCGACATACGATCCGTCGGGGCAGAGCTTGAGATCCTGGGGACAGACCAGGCCGCTGGGAGAGGGGCTGGGGGAACCTCCCATACCCACACAGAAGGGATGCGCCGGTTCGAAGCTGCAGTTGGGCGTGGCAGTCGGGGTGGGGCTCGCCGAGGCGGAGGGCCGGGGAGTAGCTCCGGACGTGGGGGTGGCGGTGGCACCGCTCGTGTTCACCACCTTGACGCCGTAGACACTGTCAGAATAGTCGACGTCCATCACTACAACGGTTGATTCGCCAGGGAACGCGAGTGTCAGGCCACCGGTGAAAGTATGGCAACCGTTATCCGCTGCCGTGAAGGTGTAGCGGGGGAGGTTTGGAAGGGAACTGATTGGCGTATCTTCCGCGATGAATTTAATGACCGTTCCGCGGTACGAAGGAACGGTGGCACCGTTCTTGTCCTTGGCGCACACGGTCATGTCGACGGGGGTTCCCACGGCTAGGGCAGTGGGGAGGGCGATACTGAAAGTCGAAACGCCGCTCGGGGCGGTCGGACCGGGAGTAGCCGTGGGTGATGCGCTCGCTGAGGGGCTGGTACTGGGACGAGGGGTCGCGCTCGATGTGGGAAGCGGGGTCGACCCGTCACACACGACACACGTGGCCCCGGCCGGGCGCAGGGCCGCGGTGGTACAGGACCACTGTCCCTCGTTCGTCACGCACATGTACTTTCCGGCTCCGCAGGGGGATGGGGCACTGGCGCAGGTATTGAGCGCCACACAGAACGGTCCGTAGCCCGCGATCTCCTTGCACTGCCCGCTGGGGCAGGAACTGCCGCACGTCGCCGGGGAAGCGCTGGCGGAGGGACGTGGGGAGGAGCTCGTCGTAGGGGTGGGGGACGGTGGAGTGTAGTTGGGATTGAGCGGCGAAGGACCGGATCCGCTGCATGTCGGAACGGCATAGTACCGACGTCCAGGGAGGACTGGGGGCTGGGGAGCAGCTTGACCTTCGACTCCTTCTGACAGAGCCGCCGCCGAAACTGAATCCACATTGCCAGCGTAATTCTTACCGCCAGGACAACTGTCGTTACAGAGGCACGGGATACATTCGCACGTGTAGCGGACACCACCGCCCGGCGCGTTGGGATCCGCGGCACCCTTGCGGATCTTGGTACCCGTCATACATGCTTGCGAGACACCAGCCTTGAGGAGATCGGAGGTGCTGGCCGTGGTATAGACCACGGGGTCGTTCGTCGTCGTGGGGCTATCGAAGCCTAACACTCCCAGGAACCAGTTCCATACGCGGGTGAGGAATCCTGGCCGGCCACCCTCAGTCACAGTATCCGCTGCCACCAGATTAGCACCCCACTGGCTGTTGGATTGTGCGGGGGTGTATTCCCGGATAGTCCAACACGAGGCAGCGACGAATTCCTTCGGTCCTCCGAAGATGGCGTACAGCCGATCGGAGGTGGCGTAGGGATAAGTGGTCGACGTGAGGTTGTACCACGGATGGATGGGGTACTTGCACTGCGCCAGGGAACTGCTGTACGTCGCATCGGGACACAAGGGCAGCTTGGACGAATCGACAGCGGGAGTTGGGGTGGGGGTACGACCGAGAGTGCCGGTATCACCTCCGCTACCACCACAATAGGCGCCTAGGGGCTGGAGACCGCCGCGGCCGTAGGTATACGTCGCTCCGTCATCACCCTTCACGATATTGGAGCCGAACGTGCCCGCGCTCTTGCTGTACGCATCGGGTTTCTCGAAATCGGCAAGCGTTATGAGCACCGTCTTTCCAGCGCCCGGACAGCCATTGGAGATTTCGAACGTACACTTCACGTTCGCGGCCAGGGTGGCCTGGAACACCAAGTGGTCCTGCTCATAGCTGGGACCGATGTATTTAACCTCACTCGTCGCGCCTCGGCTGAAGGTAGGCGGGTTTGGACAGGCGGAACCCTCGGGAACCGCGGCAGCCTTGATGGCTTCCATATCGACCTTGCAGGCCTTGGGTTTGGAGGGATTACAGGTGGCACCACCCACGTACTGAGCGGTGGGATATCCGTGGGCACCGTCGGTCGTGATGCGCGCGCATCCCGTCACGTCGGTAGTATCTTCGCCACAGAACACGTAGGATGCTTTGGGGGTCAATACGCCGTTCACGTAGTGGTACTCGGCAGCGAAACAGGGGAGATCCAATGTCTCGCGGGCACCCGCTACGCCCTGTTGACCGGAATTCAAGTCCCCCACGTTGTCAGCCGAACCTGTGAATCCTCCATCCGAACCAGCACCCACTGGGGCAGTGCGGCGAATGGGACGGTCGTTCGAACACATCGATAAGCGGGTCGGACCGGGAAGGCCGGGGACGTAATCGGCGATAGTCGGGAAGCGGCATTCACAGACTTCGGCCGCTCCCGTGGTTCCGGACTTCTTGAAAGCGATTTCGCCCGTCTTGGCACACGCCGTGGCGGTCGAGCACAGGTTTGTAAGGACGCCACTATTGGTACTCCCCCCTCCCGGCACAGTCGCCCCAGTCCCGGCGATACCCGACAACGAACCGGGAACCGGGAAAAGGTATGTTCCGCTGGCTGTCTTTACCAGG
Organism: uncultured Candidatus Peribacteria bacterium; assembly: GCA_964407085.1. Classification (GTDB taxonomy): domain Bacteria; phylum Patescibacteriota; class Gracilibacteria; order JBDHUY01; family JBDHUY01; genus CAYOUH01. The sequence continues at coordinate 18,285 of CAYOUH010000002.1, forward strand.
CCAGGCAAGCCTGCGGGATTAACGGTGAAGGTCGTGGTTCCTGCCCTTTCGCATTTCTGTCCTTGGAGTAGGACGGACACTTCGAGGATCTCACTAGTTGAGAGTCCGAAGCGCTTACTGTCGTTGAGGATATCAACAAGGTAGCAGGCGTCGATGTCTGGTCGGTTATCCCCGTT
>CAYOUH010000002.1:18560-28383 GCA_964407085.1 uncultured Candidatus Peribacteria bacterium
AGGCCATCGGCGGCACACGCCATGCCCGCCGGGCAAGCCTTGGTGGCATCGCACTTGTTGCTGCTCGACGTTCCGTAGTTGGCCGTACACTGACCGATACCGCTGGAAGCATTGCGTTTGCATGTAGCGCCATCGACACAGTCATTGGCTACACTGTTGGTCACCTCGTAGCTGTCACAGGCCGAGTTGGGAGGCAGCTTGCATTCGGCGAATCCGCCGATATTGACGCAGATCGTCTCGGGTGGGCAGTCGCGGTTCGTCGGGATCGACTTATCGCAAGGGTCGAAGGCCACCTTCACCGTCGGATCGCCGACCTTCTGGCATTCGGCCTTCTTGTTGATCCCATCGCCACTGTCCACGTTCTTGCACGTATATCCCGCGGGACATCCGGCATCGAACAAGGCACAGGCATCCTCGACCGGAGCATAGCTCCCTCCACTACAGGCTCCCGTAGCTTTGTCACAGGTCTGGCCACTGGGGCAGGCAGCACGTCCTGAGCAGCGATCCTGGATACACTGGGCGGTTTCCCCACTGCCCACGCACGAGAGCCCGGCCCGGCCACACAGTTCGGTACAGCTAGCATTCGCGCTAGGAACACACGACAGGGTGATATGGCTACATACACCACCCGTGGAGGCACACTGTTGTTCATTACAGAAATCGCTGACCTTCACGCAACCACCGAAGCACGCCGAGCACGTCATGCCGTTGGGGCAAGACATCGACGTCCCGTCGGCATTGATACACGGGTTGTTGGTATTCGAGAACGTGAAACATTCCGGTTTACTCCCGTTGCTGGGATCCTTGAAACACCCCTTCCCGCTATCCGCCGCGCAGGCCGCGGCATCGGCAGGATCACATTGCAGGCTGCCATTGGCGATGCGCGCCAACAGGGCACGGTAGCACGGCTGCGAGCGGGGAAGTCCGCCAGTTCCCTGGGCATGCACCTGGATGAAGATCTCGTTGGCCAAGAGCTGCAACAGACGGAATCCTGTCGAACCACCGTTTTCCTCACACGCTACCGGCTGGCAACTACTGGCACCACCGCTGACGCTGAGACACTTATATTCGTATTCGTCATTACCCTCTGGGCAGTCGCTATCGGTCTGGCACGATCCTCCCGGATTGGGAGTGGAAGGCGCTTCGTAGAGGCACTTCTTGTTCCCCGGCAATCCTCCGCAGCGGTAGCCCGCGGCGGGATCCCCGCAATCCGTGTCATAGCTACAGTCTTGTCCCACAGTATTGGCAGTAGGAGCGGTGGACGGTTGGGTCGAAGGTGAAGGAGCACCACCCACAGGAGCGGGATTGCCACCATTACAATAGGAGGTATCAGCCGGCTTCCCATCCGGACAAAAACCGTTGAGATCGGGAGTGGCCCCTAGTGGACAACAGGCCACATTGGAGGGAGCAGCAGAAGGGCTCTCAGTAGGAGCAGCCGCCGAGGGGGAGGGGAGGTCCGTCACGCCCGGCAAGGGCATAACACAGGAATCATCACACCCGGTCGGAGAGGATCCGGTAGGACAGGTGTTGCTCAGGACGATACTCTCGACACAAGCGTTGTTTTCACACTTGTAACAGGAAATCCCCTTCTCCTCGGGGGAAGGCTTGGGACTGTTCGGGGCCCCTCCACCTACACAAGCGGGATTGTTGAAATTGGAACCGATGCTGCAGTCGACGACGCACGTATTATTCGAGCACGTCAAACCATCATCGCACCGGGGATCAGCGGAACGGCAGGAACAACCTTCACCACCGGGAGTGCATCCTCCTGAACCCGGGTCCGGAGACGGCTGGGGCTGGGGAGTAGGCTCGGAGGTGCCCTCGACGCAATTCCACGGCTCCCAGTCGCAGTTCTCGCCGACGAGCTCGGTTTTCAGGATCCCCGAGATGCCCGTGGCCTTGGCCAGTTCCAGCTTGTCGGACACCGGACCAAGTCCGGTCGCGGCAGCCGTCAACTCCTGGCGAGAAGATATATCGTCCATCCCCACCAGCGTCGTGCCGATGAGGTTCGCCGGGGCGTAGCTCCCGACCGCGATCGAGGCCCCTACCGCGATAGCGGCTGCCACGGCTAGGGCAGACCAGGACTGCGAGAGGATCCAGTTGGCTGCCCGGTCGACGGAGGTGGTTTTGGTGCGTGTGGCCATGGTGTTGGTATTCGTTAGTGCTTGCTGGGGATTAGCGGCGGACGGTGACCTTCGCCTGTGCCGTTTTGTCGCACAGGGTGACGATGGAGCTCATGACCGATTCGGAGGTATTGGGATCGGTGATGGTGGCGGTGATGCCGCTGCTTTCCCATTCGCCGCTGCCGTCCGTCACGTCGCCATAGTAGGCGTTTGATTCGCTCAGGTTCAGGGCCTCACGGTCGCGTCCGACCAGACCGAACCAGCGCACCTGCGTATCCTTGGCACCCTTCACGCGGTAGCGGATCTCTTCCCCGACGCGGTACTCCTTCTTGTCCGTCGTGATCTCGGGCTCGGTAGCATCCGAGCACCCGCTCACGATCGTATAGCGCGTGGTGGCCTCGGCTCCCGAGTCATCGCGCACCATGACCGTCCATACTCCGCGGTACTTGTCTGTTGTCTCGTCCGTCACCAGGTCGCCCCGGATCAGACCCTGCCCGTTCCCGTCGATAGTCACGCCCGAGGCGGTCCGCGCCACGGTCTTGCCGTCGTGCGTCAGTTCCGCGCTCACACTGCTGCCCGGACGTGCGCCTTCGATGAGGAAGATAGGCATCTCGAAATCATAGTACGTGGCACCCGCCTTATCGGCGGTGATGGAGAATCCGCGCTGCCCGTCCGGTCCGGACGGCCGCGAATTCACGAGCACGAACACGCCCGCGATCAGGATCAGGATGATCCCGACGAAGACGATCTTCATCCCGCTCGAAGGGCTCGGGGACTGGATTTCAGTGGGGGGAGTGGTGTCGGTCATGGGTGGTATGGATATGGGTTTCTGGTGAGTATACCAAAAAAACGCCCGAATGGGAAATACCTCTTCACCCTCTTCCCCTCCTATTGCGCCAATCTCGCCCTCGCCCACTGCGCATGCTCACGGACCATGCCGTCATCGCACCACGTGAGTAACCGTTCCAGATCGCCCGCAAGCGACACATCTCCGCTATTGCCCGCCACGACGCAGGCATTGCGCAGCATCCCCTTCCACTTCGCCCGCATGATGGGTGACCCTGCGAAGCGCTCCAGGAAATCTTCTTCACTGCGCAGGGAGAGAATTTCTCGGATCGACAAGGTGTTTCCGGCGATGGGCTTGGCCGCGAAGGGATTGTTCACCGCGTGCTCGCGCCGCGCGTTATAGGGGCACACCTCCTGGCAGATGTCACAGCCGAACAAACGGTCTCCCAAGGCTTCGCGAAACTCCACGGGAATAGGACCGCGGTTCTCGATCGTGAGGTAGGAGATGCAGCGATTAGCATCGATAACGCCATCCGCGACGATCGCTCCCGTCGGGCATTTGGAGACGCAGCGCGTGCAGTTCCCGCAGGACAACTGGGAGAAATCCGTCTCTGCGCTTTTTTTGTCCGCCACACCGATCTCCATCCGCGTCACGAGGCAACCGATGAGTACCCACGACCCCTCCCCCTTCGTGATCAGGCACCCGTTCTTCCCCAGGAACCCGAGACCCGCCCGTCGCGCCCACGCCCGCTCCATGACCGGATGGGCATCGAGCGACACGCGATAGTCTTCTTCGGTGGAATCGGGAAAGGCCTCGTGGACCAGGACGTCCCGCAGCTCCTCGAGCATCTTCTTGATCACCTTGTGGTAATCCCGTCCATACGCGTAGCGCGCCACCTTCCCTCTCGTTCCGTCGGAAGTCTCCGCATCATGGAAATAGTTCACGGTTCCGACCAGCACCGTCTTCGCCCCCGGCAGGAATTTCTCCAGGTCCCCCCGCACGTCCTCCGTCCGGCGCATATAGTCCATCTCCCCCGCATAGCCCTTCTCGAGCCAGGAATGCAGGGCCTGCTTCTCGTGCAGTAGCGGTCCGACGGGCGTCACGCCCAGATCGGCGAAACCGATCCGGATGGCCCTCTCCTTGATGTGCTCGAAAGTGGGTTGCATAGGACACGCACAGTCTAGCAAGCCGCCACTCCTAGCGATATTCTTTTGCCTTCTTCCCTCCATTGGGTATGATCGTGCGGTCAGAAAACGAGGTCCCGTGGAGGAAACCCTGTCGGGGTGTAGCGCAGTTGGCTAGCGCGCGTCGTTCGGGACGACGAGGTCGTGGGTTCGAGTCCCGCCACCCCGACCACTTCATCTGAGACCATCTTAGGTGAAGGCTCTTTGCGCAAAGGAATGGAACATGTTCCATTCCGGGACTCGAAGGGTTCGAGCCTGCGAGAACCCCGGCCCGCAGGGGAGTCCCGCCACCCCGACCACTTCATTGCTCTATGTTCGCATCAGGGCGATGCTGAATTACTGTAGGAAGGACTCGAAGCCAACCCGAGCACCATCGGTATAAGCGAGGGTGGCCGGCTGTCGGAGGAGGCTTCCGAGCCGGCCGAGGAAGCTGGGGGAGACAGGAGTCCCGCCACCCCGACCATCTCTCAAATCCAACCAAAAGAGTCGGATGGTTCTTATCAGAAGGAATGTGACTGAACGTCACATTCCGGGACTCGAAGGGTTCGAGCTATGCGAGAACCCCGGCCCACAGGGGAGTCCCGCCAAGGCGACCATCTCCCTTAGTTCACTGAAAAGGGGCTTCCTTCGGTATTCCCTACTCCGCCGTCACCCGCCACGCGATCCAGATGCCCACGAGGGACCCGACCGAGCTGGCGATCAGTCCCGAGTACGAGAACATCCCCGCCCCCCACAGGCTAGGGACGAAGCCACCCAGGGTAGAGCCGATGAAGAGTCCGAACCACACGGCGGTTTTGCGTTCCATAGCTAAGCTTCACACCATTATACCATTCTTCACGGGCCCCATCAGGCGTACACTGACCGTATGACCTACCCCATGGACGAGGATACCCAGGAGTACATCGACGGCCGATTCGCCCGCCTAGAACAGAAGGAGGCACAGGACAAGAACGATGCCTCGGAGAAGATCGCTTCCCACCGCCTGCGTGTGAAACGTATAGTATACGTTTGTGCCGTGATTCTCGTCATCCTAGCCGCCGCTGAACTCGGCATTCTCTACTGGGCACAATTCTCATCCCGTTAAACCCACCCATGGACCAGGAAACGAAAACCTACCTCGACGCCAAGTTCGCGGAAATCGACCGCAAGGGGCAACGCGTGGAAGGAATCTACCAGGAAGGCATGGCCCGCCAGGCACTGTGGAAGAAGCGCCTCGTCCCCCTGATCATCGGGACGGTCCTGTTCCTGCTGGCATTCCAGGCCCTCCTGTTCTGGTATCTCGGCCTGTGGGGGTAGGACGGCGAAGGATGGCATACAGGCCCACCGCGAAGAGCGCCCCGAGTGTATCGGCGAGCATGTCCTTCTGCGCGTCCCAGATATCCCCCTGGCTGCCCAGGTACGCCGCTCCCGCCTCCGGCGCCGCCACCGCCGCGTAGATCCACTCCACGAGCTCGTAGCCCATGGCAATGGTCGCGATGGCGAAGATCGGATACGTGACGAGCACCCAGCGGCTGTTCACCGACTTCCGAACATCCAGCAGCTCCGCGATCGCGAACGCGTAGAACCCCACCGAGAAGTGCGCGATGCGGTCGAAGTGGTTGCGCGCGAATCCGAACGTCTCCGTCACCCAGCCAAAGGGCACTAGGGCGAACGTGTAGTGCCCGCCGATGGTATGGAGATAGATGAGTACAAACATGAGTCCGTATGCCATGTTGGAAAACCGCACCCCGCGCGCGTACAGCACCCCCAGTACCCCGACGATGATCCACACCGTCAGGTTTTCCACGAACCAGGTGGGACGATCGTACGGGCTGAACGCCAGGACGGTAAACAGGACGGCGTAGATGGCCAGAAAAGCGAAGAAGGGCTTCTGAAGGATGGACATGGGGATGGAGAGTTCTTTTTTCCTGAGGTCTGTACTCGAACCGAAGGATCTTGAGGATACGGTGAGATCCTTCGCGGAGTTTATCCTGAGGGACCGAAGGACTCAGGACGAAGAAATAAAGTCGCGTCCTCTTTCTAAAGGAGGTTAGGGGATGGACGAAATAAGCTTCATCTTCTCTTCCCGTGTCATCTTCTTGATCCGGTACTCTTCCTTCGAGGCTCGGCTCCGGTCGGCGAAAGCCGCACTGTGCACGAGCTCCACCGGCCGCCTCCCCCGCGTGTACTTCGCCCCGCGGTCGGAGGAATTATGCTCCTCCACTCGGCGCTCCAGATCCGTGGTGATCCCGCAGTACAGCGTCCCGTCCGCGCAGCGCAGGATATAGACGAAGTACGGCTCTTCCATGAACCTCAGAGGTAACGGACCAGGACGAGTCCGAGGATCAGCAGCGCCACGAACGCCAGCGACAACAGGTCGACGTACTTCTCGATGGCGTCCTTGTAGCGCTGGCCGAAGTGGTGCATCAGGATCGCCACGACGAAGAAGCGCAGACCCCTCCCGAGGACCGATGCCAGGATGAACACGGGGACGTTCACCAGGAACACGCCCGCCGCGATGGTGAACACCTTGTACGGGATGGGAGTGAGCGCCGCGGTGAACACCGCCAGGAACGCGTTCTCACTGTACCGCTGTCCCACCGTCTCGAACGCCTGCTGCAGCCCATACGTGTCGATGATCCACTTGCCCGCGGTATCGAACAGCACCCAGCCGATCAGGTACCCCGCCAACCCTCCCAGCACGCTCGCCGCCGTACAGATCACCGCGTATCGCAGGTACTTGCGCGGCTGCGCCACGGTCATGGCGATGAGCAGCGGGTCGGGCGGAATGGGGAAGAACGAGCTCTCCACGAAGGAGATCCCAGCCAGCGCCCACTCCGACTGCCGCGTGTCCGCCCAGCCCACTACCCAGCGGTACAACGCCCGGATCTTCGCCCGCGGATAATCGAAAACACTGATGAGCAGCAACAGCGGCTTGGAGGAGAGGAAGGATGAGAAGCGCGGGGTGCCGTCGCGTCGGCGCAGGAAGGAAAACATGGAAGAGAAAATGGAAAAGGTTAGCCGGCGATCGATACGCCCAATAACGACCCGATGCCGTACGTGACCGCGGCGGCGATGAGTCCGAACAGCGCCTGCCGTGCGCCCGAGAACCACATGTTGCGGCCGGTGAACAGCGTGATCGCCGCCCCGATGATGAAGAGGCCCAACCCGCTCGCCACACTACTGGCGACGATCGCCATCTGTCCATCGAGGAAAACAAAGGGGAGTACAGGCACGATCGCCCCCACGCTGAATAAGACGAACGAGTAGATGGCGGCTTCCCAGGCCGACCCCTTGAGCTCCTTCACGTCGATGCCCAGTTCTTCCTTCACCAGGATATCGTAGGCCTTGCTCTTGTCCTTCATGATGTCGCAGGCCAGGGCCTTGGCCTGGTCTTCCGGAATACCCTTCGACATGTAGATCAGAGTCAGTTCGCGCTCCTCCCCCTCCGGATCGGTTTCCAATTCCTCTTTCTCGAGCGCCATCTGGTTCTCGTGCAGTTCCTGTGAGCTCTTCACGCTGATCCATTCGCCCAGCGCCATCGACAGCGCCCCGGCCAACAGCCCCGCCACACCCGCCAGCAGCACCGTACTGCGCCCCTGCGCCGCCCCGGCGATACCCATCACCAGGCTGAAGTTCGAAACCAATCCGTCGTTGCCCCCCAGGACCGCCGCGCGCAACGCATTCCCTCCCACGCTCCGGTGCCGCGTCTCGAACCGCGCCAACTGCGGACCGTTGGTTTCCTTTTCGCGCTCGATCAGTCCACGCAGGATGGTGACGTGGTTGCCCTCGGCCCCGCTCTCGGCGATCCCGTGCTCGCGCTTGGCATTGATCACCGCGCCCGCGATGCTCTTCTCCGTATCCATCAAGACGCCTAGCACGTAGTCGTAGCTGAATACCCGGCCGATGATATTGAGGATCTGCGCCCGCGCCGACGGCCCAGGCAGGTCCCTCTCATCGATCCCATTGTGCCGCGCAAAGGCCCGCGCGTGGCCCATCTCGATCTTCGACATCTCGCGGTACACGTTGCGCACCGCCACGTCCCCCTCCTTGTCCGCCAGCCGCGCGTACAGGTAACTGGCATCGATCTCGGTCTGGATGTTCTGGTTGGCCATGGGTGTGCGCTTAAAACGCCCCCATTATCGCCGATCAGGAGGGGAAAGTAAAAATCCCACCTCGCCACCCACTTAAGCCCTCTCTTAACGCCCTATCCCCAATAGAAACAAAACTTCCACGAAATTCCCACTAGTACATTCGTCCTTCTCTATGACCCAATCTCTGCCTCAGACACTCCATACAGTCTATACACCGAGGTGAGGAGTTCTCGCTCCAATAGTCCTACATCTGCCCTAGGATCACGCCGCTTCGTCAGGACGATCTCATCCACGAGAGCACAAATGCGCTCTTGAACAACCTTGGCCGCCTTATTTTCCTCACGATGAAGCTTGGTATGACAGCCCTGACAGAGTGCTATGAGGTACTTGATAGGATCGCTGTAATCAGTGTTGTGATAGTCGATCCGTCCCGTTGTCTTACCACACTGGGAACATTGTCGTGGCGCAGGAATAACCCCATCGGCAATCGCTTTCTTGGTCAGCTTCAGACTCGCCAGGCGCTGCTTCCCAGTCCAACGCTTGTAGGGGTTCATGGTAACGGATTACAGACACATCGTTATCGCCGATCAGGAGAGGAAAGTAAAATGCCTCTCACATTATGAAAATATATCTTGTGCATAAAGATCGTCACATAGTCTCGCTTATCTCAATTTTGTATTCACCTTCAACACAGCATCGCTTTCGTTGAGGATTTCAAACTCGAAACGGTCGTTCATGGCAAACAACGTCGAGCGAGCAGGATCATCCTTCTCGATCTCAGTATCTTGCATGGACGCGAACAACGCGGTCTTGTAGGTCGTATCGAAATTACCCATCAAATGCTCACCTTTGCTTTCGGTGATATAGACGAATTCAAGTTTCCCGGCGGAATCCCGCTTGGCAATGACGAAGTCGGGACGGAACTTGCCCTTCCTCCATCCCTGGATGGCATACCATTCGCGCCCAACCTTGTTCCGCGCCCACCAAATCACGCTCTCTTTCTTGTCCACGATCTCTACCACCTGCCTTTCCAAGTCGTTAAGGTCGGAAATGTCGGTTTCATCGTACAGCGAACGACGGAACTTCTTGCCTTTGGTCACCGCGTCTTCCCGAGGAAGTTGGAATCCATAGGGCTGGTCCGACACCATGAGCGAGAGCAGGCCGTCGCGCAGCATCTCCTCGAACAGGGCACGTTCTTGTGTTTCCTTGTGAAATTTGAGTCGCTTGACGGATTCCGACGCGAGCAACCCAGCATGGGCATCGAGACGTTCTTGACCTACTCCGGCAGTGGAGAAGGCCGTGAGGATAGACTCGGCGATTTCATAGGCGATAAAGGCGTTCCCGATAACCTCTTGTAGATGCCATGCAAGGAACGGAGCATCGAAGGAGAGATTCGAGGCGAGTTCGATGGAACGCTCTTCTTGTGCGTCACCCAGTGACATGCGGACCTCACGCCCAGTCAGGGTGGAATCGTCCAAGGCGGGGATGAGGTCACGGACCAGGACCGGGGCGTCGAAATTGTCGTACCGCATGCGAGGAAGAATGTCCGCTTCGTAGGATAAGCGACGCGACTGCCCCTTGTGTTTAATGGTCCATACGGGCAGGAACAGGGACTCGGGATACTCGGTCAGGACTTCCTTGCGGATGTGGACTTTC
>CAYOUH010000003.1:0-12970 GCA_964407085.1 uncultured Candidatus Peribacteria bacterium
TTCGGCCGTGGGAGGTGTCTGAGACATCAGTATTCCTTCTCGATGTACTGGCGGTACTCGCGCACGGTGGTAGCCCCGATGGCATGCAGCGTCCCGCGGGCCAGGGCAGGCTTCAATATGTTCCCCGCATCAGCGGCACCCTCGGCCCGCCCCGCACCGACGATGGTGTGCAGCTCGTCGATGAACAGAATGTACTTGCCCTCCCCTTTTTCGATTTCTTCGAGCAGTTTCTTGATGCGCTTCTCGAATTCGCCCCGGTACATCGCACCCGCGACCAACCCGGTGAGATCGAATGAAAGCACGGTCTTGTCGCGCAGCGTCGATGGCACGTCGCCTGACACGATGCGCTGCGCCAGTCCTTCGATGATGGCGGTCTTGCCCACGCCAGGATCACCCAGGAGAACGGGATTGTTCTTCGAACGGCGGGAGAGGATCTGCAGCAGGCGGCGCACCTCCTCGTCGCGGCCGATGACGGGATCGAGCTTGCCCTCGCGGGCGAGTTTCGTTAGGTCCACGGTGAAGGACTCCAGCGCGCTGCCTTCCTGTTCGGGCGGTTGGTAGCTCATTTGCATGGCTTGTGCATAAGGAAACACCCCGATTTTAGCACTCTCAATGCATGAGTGCTAGGCTTTGTTTCCTCCCTGACAAGGCGCTTTCGGAAAAAGCATTCCGCCGGTGAACCAAAATGCCTACACTCGCCGCATCCTTCACGCATTCATCCATGGCATCCGACATCGGCCTCATAGGACTCGGAACGATGGGCTCGGCACTGGCACGCAATCTGGCATCGCGCGATTTGCACGTGAGCGTGTACAACCGGCACGAGGAGAAGACGCAAACGTTCCTCGATCGCTACCAATCCGGGAATCTCAGCGGATTCAAGAAATTGGAGGGCTTCGTCATATCACTGTCTAAGCCACGTAAGGTGCTGCTCATGGTCGAGGCGGGGGCACCCGTGGATGCCGTCATTGGAAGCCTCCTCCCGCTGCTCGAGGCAGGCGACATCATCATCGATGGGGGGAATTCGTATTTCCGAGATACGGTCCGCCGCGAGAAGGAGTTGAAGGACAAGGGCATCCGTTTCGTGGGGCTGGGGGTATCGGGCGGGGAAGAAGGCGCGTTGCGGGGTCCCAGCATGATGGCCGGAGGTGAGCAGGGCGCGTACGAGGCAGTTAGGCCGATCTTGGAGAAAGCCGCGGCGAAGGACTTCATGGGGATGGCCTGCCTGGGGTACATGGGTGGCAGCGGGGCGGGGCATGCGGTCAAGATGGTGCACAACGGCATCGAGTACGCGATCATGCAGGTGATGAACGACGTCTACCATTTCCTGCGACACTCCTGTGCGCTGGAACCCGCGAAGATCGCCGACACCTTCGATGGATGGAAGAAGGAGGGGCTCAGTGGGTACCTGATGGAGATCGCGGTAGACATCATGCGGAGGAAGGATGACCTCGGAGATGGAACACTCATCGAGCATATCAGCGACGTGAGCCACCAGAAGGGCACGGGGAAGTGGACGAGCATCGAGGGGCTCGAGCACGGCATTCCCCTCTCGGCCATCACGGCGGGGGTCGAGACACGGCTGCACTCGAAGGATCAGGAATCGAGGAAGGCATTGTCAGGGCACAAGGTCATGTCGGTAAAATTCCAAGGTGATCTCCCCAACCAGCTTTTCCACGCACTGCGCGCTAGTATCCTCGTGGCCTTCGCCCAAGGCGTGAAGCTGCTCGATGCCCTGTCCTCATCGGAGGAATTCCAAATCAACGTGCCCGAAGCCCTCCGGGTATGGCAGGGCGGCTGCATTATCCGCATGGGGTTACTGAAAGAGTTGGCCGCAGCTTATGCACAGAGCAAGCAGCAGGGCGTTTCGCTCCTGCAAACGGAAATGTACGCACAAGCGTGCCGAGTGGAGGACTTCGGTCCCGCGATGGAAGCCCTCTCACAGGCTCGCGTTGCCCACCCAGCGCTCTCTGCCAGCTACCAGTGGCTGCTCTCGTCCGTGTCCGATCCGCTCCCCACGACGCTCATCCAGGGCATGCGCGACTACTTCGGGGCGCACACGTACCTGCGGAACGATCGTGAGGGCATATTCCACACTCGATGGCAGGACGGAAGTGCTACAATAGACGCATGAACATTGAGAAGATCACATCGCCGTTCACGCTGGTCATCTTCGGCGCCTCAGGCGACCTGGCCCAGCTGATGCTCTTTCCGGGGCTGTACGAGCTGGCGGAGCAGAGCAGGTTTCCCAAGGATTTCCACATCATCGGGTTCGCCCGCACGGCGAAAAGCGACGAGGAGTTCCGGAAGGAATTCGCGGAGAGCGTGCGGCGGAGATATGGTGACCGCACGGATGAAACCATCCTCGACGAACTCGTCACCCACGTGAGCTATTTCACGGGCGACTACGCGAACGTGATGAGCTTCATGGAGCTCAGGAAGAGGCTGGACGCGCTGCACGGGGAGGGGCCGCAAACGGTTGTGGCCTATTTTTCCGTTCCACCATCAGCCTTTAAGCCGATCGTGGCCAACCTGGCCTCGACGCGCCGCTCGAAGGAGGATGACATCCGCCTGGTCCTGGAGAAGCCCTTCGGCAGCGACCTGGCCTCATCGGAAGACCTCATCTACTTCACGCTGGGGCATTTCAAAGAGGAGTCCCTATTCCTGCTGGACCACTACCTAGGCAAGAGCGCTGTGAGGAGCCTGGTAAATCTCCGCCGGCACAACCGCGTGTTCGACCTGCTGATCGAAGGCGAACAGATCGACAACATCCAGATCTCAGGACTCGAAGGATTCGGCATCAAGGAGCGCGTGGGGTACTTCGACCAAGTGGGCATGATCCGTGACTACGTGCAGTCGCACATGCTCCAGATGATCGCCATCACGGCCATGAACCTGCCCGTGAGCGAGTCGGCCAGCAGTTTCCAGCGGGAAAAGAACAGCATCCTCTCCGCCCTGTGCTTCGAGCCGAAGGTCGAGAACGCCGTGCTCGGCCAGTACGCGAGCTATCGCAGAGCGGACCCGAAGGTGGCTGAGTCGGTGACGGAGACCTTCGTCGCGCTAAAGCTCGGCATCGACCGGGAAGGTTGGTTTAACGTACCGATCTACCTGCGCACAGGCAAGGCGGTTGAAGCCAAGCGCACGTACATCGCGGTGGAATTCAAGAAGCTCGCCTTCCAGGATCCCACCGATCCGCCCAACCGCCTCATCGTCGAACTCCATCCGCAGGAGCGCGTGAGCCTCATGCTCTACGGGGACCGCGAGAACCACGTGGACGGTTCCGCGCTCGCGTTATCCGACTCCCTGGCCTGCATGGGCGACGACTGCCTGCCTCCGCATGCCCTGTTCCTGCTGGACGTGTTCCTGGGACGGCGAAACTTCTTCCTCTCCTTCCCGGAGGTCGTCGCCGCGTGGAAGCTGACGGAGAAGATCCTCTCGTTCACGCACTCTGGCAGCGTGGAGCTCGAAACGTACCCCGACGGTTCCACCGGCCCGATAGGAGCAACGAAACTCATCGAGCGCGACGGCCGGAAGTGGTTCGAGTTGTGACCCTCATCTCTTTTTCCTGAGCGATAGCGAAGGACCCCTTCGCTTTTTATTGGAATCCCATCTCCTTTGGCACAACCGTCGGATCCTTCGCCACGATCCCGCTTGTGCTTGGATGCCCTTTGCGGCTCAGGAAGGGGAACCACTGGTGCTTGGCCGATGTGGACTTTTTCGGTATACTATTTTGAACTAACAAATACCCATGTTCCAGCACCCCCAAAACAGACTCTTCCGCGCCGATGCCAAGCTGTGGCCCACAATGGTGGCGTGGCAGTTCGCTGAAGCGGCAACGGCTGCTGCTTCGGCTGTCGTGGCCCAAAAGCAGCAACAGGTTACCGAACTGTATAACGCGCTGAAGCAAAATCGGGACAAGCTGGCAACGCCCGATCAGCAGATCCTGGATGAGTACGAGTCCAAGATCGGAGCGATTAACAAGACAAGCGCCAAGGAGTTGGCAGATCTTCACTCTACCCTGGAAGAGCTCGCAAAGGTGGCCAGGATTGAAGTCAAATCCGCCCCGCGACCCGTCACGCGCGAGGCGACTACGAAGCTGATCGATGACCTCGTGAGTTTGACGGACGAAGAAAAGGCCAAATTAACTACAGATGATGGCAAACAAATCGCCGCAGTCCAGGCCGCCTTCGCCGCTTGGGAAGATCGAGGCAACAACGCTGACCAGTCTGGCTTGGCCACTATTCACCAACAAGCGCAGCAGCTCCAGACCCGCCTGTGGAAAATGCTGAGCAAGCAGCAAGCCGCCACGCAGGAGGCCACGAAGCCTGCCCCCAAGCCCGCCGAGGTCGCACCCGAACAGTGGTCGACGTTCGCAGACCAGCTCAAGGCATACATCCTGGCCATGAAGGCGAACAACCTGGACCATGCCACGAACAAGGCCGCGATCGAGGAATTCGAGAAGCGGTTGCAAAACATAACGAAGATCGAAGCGCCGGCTAATGAGGCGGAACTAAGAAGGTTGCACGCAGACCTGGTCATCTTCGCCGAGGGAGCCAAACAGGACATGACCACCCTGCCCAAGCTCCCCGAGGCCGGGAAGCCCGCCGCGGAGAAGAATGAGAAGCCCGCCGATCCCAACAAGCGCTATATAAAGGTACGTACCACCCTGAACGTCCGGGACAAGGACGGAAAGGTCGATAGCACCCTTCCCCCCAATGCCGAGATCACTATCGATCCCACGCAAACGAAGAAAGGACTCCACCCCACGGACAAGTCGATCGAATACGTCCGAGTGACGCTTGGCGTAACGGGAGCCAGTGCGAAGGAGTTGTACGTGGCCAAGGGGGATGGGAAGAAAAGCTTCCTCTCGGATACACCCATAACGCCGGAGAAGCCGGATGGGGCGAAGCCTCGCGGGAAACCCATTCAGAAGGTGGTGCCCGAAAAGGAGCCCATTCCCCAGGAGATAAAAGACGCGGACGGGTATAAGGAACTGATCTGGATCGCGGACAACCTCGCTGGTACGGGCACCAAGGGGACCCAGTTCGAAGCGGTAAAGAAGGATGACAGCAAATCGCTGGATAAGGATAACGTCGAGAAGGTCAACCTGCACATCGATCTGGGTGGTGGTAAAACCTGCGTCGCGGAGACCGCCGTCGATGGCGGGATCGTAGGATTCTGGCAGGAGCAGGGCGGAAACGTGGTGAAGATCTTGGCGACAAGCGGCAAGGACGACCTATACGTCATTCCCCCTTTCATGGCGCATTTCGCGAAAGGAACGGTGATCGAACAGGAGACCGATGCCACGCCCAAGACCTCTCGACGCAACGCCCTGTTCGTCCAATGGAGCATAGGACAGAAGCTTGGTATCAAGATGGGCGCCTTCTCATACGACGTGAACGCCACTGACACTCAGCTCCTGAATTTCACCTACAGGGGTGCTACTCCGCAGGTCAATGTTTTGACGGACGGAAAGATAACCGTATCGAACTCCAGTACGCTGATCAATATGGATCCGACCGATGCGACCTTCCAACGCATAAAGGATGAACTGGACGCTGCGGCGACCGCCGCTCCTCCGGCAGTGGTACCCCCGGCCGGGGGAGAGACTCCTGAAGTTGCCGAGATGCGGAAAAAAATGGGTACGATCGGCAATGCTCTACAAGCCAAGGGATTGATCCAGAAATCGGCTATTACCGAAGAAGGTCTTTTTGTCTGGAGTACCAATCGGGGCGCGAAGTTCAAGCTGTGGCCCGATGGGAGCAAGATCGGCATCGGAACAGAGGGCAACAAATTCGATAACGGACTCGCCTCTTTCGATCCCGGGACCAAGCTGCATGAGACGTTCATCTACGCCGTCGATTCGGGCCAGGTAGACATAAATGGGCTTGGCAACCTGCAGGGGTTGGAGTCGTGGCTGAGGAAAGCGCCTATCGCTTACGATGATGGCAAGGCTTACCCCGCAGAAAGCATCTGGTACAACTACGATGCCACGGGGCAGACATACAGCCTGATGGCGAACGTGAGGGCCAAGAAATATGGCGTGTTCGCCGATGTCGCGAGGCGCGGAACGTATGAACTCTACCGCCTCAAGGTGGACAACTCCGTGGAGGGTGCCGCCCTCTATAACGGGACAGACCAAGGAGCACTCATGCAGGCCCTCAGCCAAAACGCATCCCAAAAGAACTGATCCATGCCCACAGCCCAACGACCATCGACGGATCGTGAGATGACGGAAACCCTCCAGGGCTCGTTGCTCTTCGATCCGGAGGAGAAGGTTCTCCTGATCGGTCAATTGCCGAAGATGACAGTCTCTGAAAAGAAGACCCTGATGGACGCCTTGGCTCGCGAGCAGGAGATCCTGGAGGAAGCCCTGAAGAAAGACGGTCCGCACGTCATGGCCCTGGTCGAGAAATACGTATCCGACCTGACCACAGCGGCATATGCGGCCCGCAAGAAGACTCTGAGGAGTAAAGAAGCGGAGGCCCGGATGAAGGACATCCGAGATGCCCAAGAAGCACTAGAGCAAACCACCTGAGGTACCAACCCTACGTATCATCATTTCTTCCCATGCTGATCCACTCCTTCCTCTTCATATCCAACGCCACGCCACGCAAACACGCCCCAACCAGTGAGGCAGGGGAAAGCGGCAAGGACCTGCCCCGGTCAAAACCCGATCCGATCCGGGAATTGCGTAAGAACGCCAACCTGCCGGGATTCTCCGACAAGATGCGCGGATCCGTTCCGGAGCTCGATGAGGCTCGTCTCGCCTATTTCCAGGAAAAGGGCGTCGGTCGAGGAAGAAATCAACCTGGGGCGAAGCCACTAGAAACCAAACCATCCCAGGACGACAAACCAAGACGGGATGGAGAGAGAAGGGAGAAGACAGAACCCAATGCCCTATGGGATTTCCTGAAGAGTCCATTGGGGGCGGGTCTGTCGATCACTGCGGTATTGGCGCTGGTTGCAGCCGTGGCATTGGGGCGGCGCGAAGGAAACTACCGGCAGTCGGTCAGGGGTGCCGTTGACCGAACCACGCCCGGTCCCATACAGGTCGAACTCCGTAAGGTCTATGATGCCATCGGGACCTTCACCCTATCCGACTTCCGTGCTTTCGACCGGGTTCTCACCAATCTCCAGAGACAGGTACAGGTGACTGCGAGCACGGAGAATGGGGGCATCGTGACGCAGGAGATGTGGGCACGCGCGATCGTGGACACCCTGGCAACTCCGCCAACCGATGAGCGTGAGACTAGGATCCTAGCAGACCTCCAAACCAGGATAGTTCCTGCTACGGTGCAGAATCTCCAGCAACAAATAAACGAAGGTCAACAACGGCAAAGGCAACTCTTGGAGCAAATGGCGCGCAACTTCATCGAAAAGGTCGAAGCCGTTGCGGAGCTCGAGGCGATCGCGGCCACCGTGGATCGCAACCCTACGACCATGGACGAAAGGAGTGCGGCTGAGGTGCGCGCGGGGACGATCGCCGAGAAGATATGGGAAGCGGTCCTGGACGGTCGCATAGCTCCCACAGTCCTGGACGCGAGTATGCGGGATATGCTGCAGAACCGCACGGACATGACCTCTCGTCAGGAAGAAGCCCGCGCGTTCATTGAGGCGGGGTGGAGGATGGGGCCCGAGCTCCTCTTCGTTCCCGAAGAGAACCTGGAAGCCGCCAGGAAGCATTTGGAACGCTTTCCTACGAGGGCAACGGAGTACGTCATAGGCGACACGAACGCCAACTACGAAGCTACGCTGCATAATCTAGAACAGGCCAGATTGGTCCGGGTGGAGGCGGATGGTCGTATTATCTGGATCGGAGGAGAAACGAAACTCGTCTTCATCGGAGATACTATCGCGGATCGCAACCAGGGAGGATTGCAAACCTGGAAGCTCATCGATTCCCTCGAGGCCCAGGGTGCCAGGATCGACAAATTCCATGGCAATCATGAGACGCAGGGAATGTTCTATCGGATCTTCGAAGACCAGCTCCGTGCTGATACTTTTTCCGAGGACAGAAAAGGATTAAAACGGGTAGATTACAAGGCAGGCAGCAGCGACGTCTTCAGCGATTGGGATGAGGTCATGAAGAATCAGGAATCGTTCGATGTCTTCCGTCGGCAGCTCGGCAGCTTCAAGCTCATCGACTACAACCCTGCCAATGGTCGACTCTACGTCCATACCGATCCTGTGAACGGGATTTTCACCTTCCTGGACTCCCGGCCTGAATACCAACTCCCCAATGGCAGTGTCGACATCCAGAGGGTGAACTCGACGTTTCAAGCCCTGGCAGTGAAGGCGGCCGACCACATGCGCGACCAGACGAAGCCGCCACTCACCCCGGAGGAAGCTACGTTGTTCATGGATTTCTGCGAAAGCATTACCCATACGGACAATCGTCTCAGGGCTGATGGTTCCAACGCGGTAGAACCCTCTCTACTGCGCAAACTGTTCCCGGGAACGGGGGAAATCGTCCATGGCCACAGCGACAATGCTACAGACGAGGGGGGTGAGAATAAGGAATTCATCAGGAATCATCCTACAGATACCTCCATTCGCATCGTCAATACGGATACGTCATTCGGCAAGGGGGGAGCATTCGTGAATGTCGGAGCGGAATACGGCACACCGAACATAGTCGGTGATTTCGGCGAGTGGGACAGACTGGTAGGCCACGAACGCGAAGCCCTGCGAGTCGGCCATGAGGCCCATGAAGCAAGCGAGAAGATGTCTAGGGTTTCGCTGGAAACCCTCACGCCCGAAGCCCGACTAGTACTCGCATACCGCGAGTTATGGAACATCCCCTCCGAAGAGGGCATCAAGGATAAGCCGGCAGAGGTCCAGCTCGCCGCCTGGCGCGCAGGGATCCGCGCGGTCCTTCTTAGTACTCCTACCATGATGGAGGATTGTGACCGAAGCAACCCTAAGGAAATGATAGTCATCGATGACGTACTACGGGATTGGAAACCCGTAGACGAGACCGATCAATCTACTTTAGAGCGTTTGAGAGCAGTACGTGCTGGATGGGCACTGCCTGAAACGAACATCCTGGACCAGACGCCAGTCGGACCGCTTGACCTGCCTCGCAAGCTTGCCCTCACACCAGGATCACCGATCGTGCTCCAGCCCGAGCCTCTCATCCGGGCGCTCGACGCAGTAGTAGCCACTCCAGGCGAAGAGAGACAAAGCGCATTCGTACGTCTCCTCACCTCCCCCGCGCTTGAAGAGTATCGCGAAGAATTGGAAATGCTGGC
Source organism: uncultured Candidatus Peribacteria bacterium (assembly GCA_964407085.1). Classification (GTDB taxonomy): domain Bacteria; phylum Patescibacteriota; class Gracilibacteria; order JBDHUY01; family JBDHUY01; genus CAYOUH01. The sequence continues at coordinate 9,255 of CAYOUH010000003.1, forward strand.
TATCGGCGAGAACGAGAAAGATACCGAGCGCGGAAAAACGGCACGAGCACTCCTGGACCAGATCCGCATTCGGGAGAACATCCATGCCATAGCACTGGCCGGGTTCATCAACCAGACTGATCCGACCACTGAGACTGCGGAATTCAACCGGCACGTCACTGAATTAGCACAACTCCGTCCCGAACGCCGGGCACGCGCCTTGCGCGAACTGACCCCGGAGCGGCTGGACGAAGTGTTCAGGCGGACGAGAGGAAATCTCGAGATGGCTACCGCCATAAACCGCGAGATCCGCATCCGCGACCTCGTCAGGATCGGAACCGGGACTAACGTTACCCAAACGACTTTCTTGGTGGAGCACTACACAGCGGCGGACATGCTCGCGGCATTAGACCGCTGCACGAACGCGCAACAGCGAGAAATGGCCTTGGCCCAATGGGAGAGGATGCCGGTGTTCAGGGAAAGGGCGCAAGAGGCAAAGAAGATTGTGGAATCAACAACTACCCGCGAAATGTCCGTTCCAGGCGCACCAGAGCATCCTCCCGCTCGCAATGTACCCCCGGAAGTGATGGCCAAGTACCGGGCCATGGTGGAAAATCCAAGGGCACACTACGGCCGAAGCCCCAACTCGATCCATGAGAGCGTCGAGCTAGAACTCGTGGAAGGACGAATACGTATCCGGCCATCCGCTCTCGTGAGCCAGGCTATTCTCATCGATGGATACCTCTTCCCCAATCCTGTACGACAGGCACTGTTCGAGGGCACTCCTATCCGTCCGGAAGAAGGTGCGCTCTATCGACGGATCTTCCCCGAACTGGCTAACGGTTTCATCACCCACGAACAACAACTCGCCATTCCTCCGCGACAGGTTACAGGAGTAGAAGGCCAACGACTTTGGGAAATAGTGAAGACAGAAGCCCCGGCTGTACAGCCGGACGAAGCAACAACCGAAACCCCGGGTGCACGGGCATGGAACCGGATAACCCAGGAATGGAGGGATGCGAAGCTTGATCTCGCTACTCCACGAGAGATCCGGGACCATATCGTCACCGCATTCGAACGCGCAGGAACGCCCCGAGCAACAGCGGGACTGACGGAGGAGACAGTGCGCGAACGATCCCAACGGATCCTAGAGAATGCCATCAACTCCTGGATCGAAGACCGACTGGGGAGGAACATCAGGCTCGATTCGATCATGGAAGACCTGTCGTCATTCCATACGGACATGCGGATGAAGGTGGACGGAACCAACGCCGAGTTGGCGGAAGCCGTGGAAACCGCGCTCGAGACCGTTCAGGATGCACGAAACTTATTCGATGCGCTACACGAAGGGAGGGAAAATGGGAACCTACAGCGTGCCAACGAGCGCACCCGTGCCATGGTCAGCCGTATGCTTCTAGGCGAATTCGCACGCGTTGGTGCGGAAGAAAGAGATGCGGAGATTGATGAGAAGCCCAAAGACAGGACGCGTTCGAACGCTATCCGAAAGATGATGTACAAAGTGCAGAACGCCCCTTTCCAAGCTCAGCTTTCCGAGCCGTTCAAGCCCGAGAAGTTCGCGGATATGACAAGGCATTTCGCCGGGATGGTCGAGGGACACTTGCAAACTGCGGAGGGTAGCTTGGCACGCCATTTCACTAACGCGTTAGCGCGGGCGGGAGCGGCGATCCAAGGAATGAATTTCCAACACAACGATGTGGCCATTAACCGTGCCGCCGCGTGGGCCCTGGAAACCGTGATGGCCGATCACCTGGATCGCCAGACGGGAGCCCACCTGCGCGATGCGAAGGAACTTATCAATGCTTTGCGAGCCTTCGAAGTCTTGCCTGCCGAAACATTGGATGCGATGCAAACCGCCCACCAGAGATTGGATGAACTGAGCAGGAGACTCCTCCGTGCGGTACAGGGACCGGCTGAAGCGGCCACTGCGACAGTTACCGACGCTATAGCGAGATTCGAGACTTTCCCAGCCGATCGGGAAGTGGCCATCCGGGCGCTCCGCCGGCTAGTCGAAGTAACCACCGGCCCCTCAAAGGTAAATGCGGAGAATGCCCTCAAGATTCTTGCACCGAATGAGAAGCCCGGTACCTCCCCTCTGCCCTCCCTCACCCCTGAAGGCGCCGCCAACAGGGCAGCCATGATGGAGAAGCTGAACGCGTCGCGCCTCACGGCCCTTCGTCAGGCCCGAATCGCTAGTGAAATCATGGCCCACCCCGATGCCCGCGAAGCCTGGTTGAATGAACTGCGGGCGATCGGCGAAGGAAAGGAGCCTTCCGCCGATGCGGCAACCCAGGATGCGGCAAGGAAGATTGTCAACTTAGTGGGCCAACGATTGGTAGCCAACCACAACGAAACCGTAATGAAAGATGGTGGCGATACGCCACAACGGCGAGCCGCAATGCGCAAATCTATCGAGCAAGGCTCCCTGCGTAGCGGAGTCGTGAAACAACCGGGAGCACAGAGGATAAAGGTGGTCGAGGCACCGGGGACGGAGAGGAAACCGACAAGCGCGGCCAACGAGCGCAGGATCTTTGATTCCACGACCGACACGCTCCATCGCCGGGCAACCGATAAAGAAGTCTCACCTGCCGAGCGGGCTAAGCAACAGATCGAAGAGAACAAGGCCCGGGAGAGGCTTAAAGAGCGCACTTCCCGCCGTCCCTAATCATCACGCATAATGGCAACGCTTTCCTGCCATCCGTGGAACGAGGGCCGGTGGCGTTTCGCCTACCAGCATACCGAAGCGCTGCCGCGCGTCAGCACGGGTGAGCGCAAGGAAAGATCGACCCCGACCGGCGAAGAGATCCGTGAAGCGATCGCCGATGCGCAGCGGAAGTCCGTGCGCGGTAATGGCGAAGGACCCATCAATGTCGTACCTCCCCCGCGCAACGCCCTAGGACCCGAAGGCGATCGGCTGCACGACCGGGCCATGCGCACCGTTCTCGCCGAGCGGTTGCGTTCGGGATTTGCGAATGCGCGAGAGACATGGAACAAGTTCACCGCGAGCGAGACGGCGGGAGCGGTGAAGCACCAGGTGATCAACGCGTATTTCCTGTACGGGACACTGACGGGTGGCGCGGCCACTCGGGCCCAGATCCCGGCGCTGCGGAAGACCATCGAGGAACTGCGAACCTCCCATGATCCGAACACGACCGCTGAGGAACGGCAGGAACTCATCCACCATCTGGACATGCTGTGCCGCATTTCCACCCTGCATCTGGGCAGTGCGGCCGGATGGGCCACCGACATGACGAAGGGCGGACTGGAGGGCCTCCTCCATCTGCCGCAGGTCGGTCGGGCCCTCGAGATGCGACCCCGGCTGGAGGCGAAGATCCACGGCAAGGAGTTCGCGAAGTATTCGCGCTACGCCAGCAAGGGGCTGATGGGCATCGCCACCATCCTCACCCTCGTCGCACAGCATGAGCAGGGAATCCTGGAGCGTGAGGAATTGGGTATACGCAGCCGCAAGCTCAACGAGGAGCTCACGACGCTCGGCAGGGAATTGGAAGGCAACCCGCAGCTGAAGGAGCAGTACCTACGGGACATGGCCCTCGTGCTGGACGAAATGAAGCAGACCTATGGGACCCAGGCCATCGAGGGCATCGCCTGCCTGGTGGGACTCGGACTCCTGGCCCTGCCGCTGTGGATCAACCTGCCGATGATGATCGGCATGCACTACATGGTCGGACTGCAGAAGGAGGCGCAGGTCTATCGCAATC
>CAYOUH010000003.1:12980-25872 GCA_964407085.1 uncultured Candidatus Peribacteria bacterium
CCCCCTGCGCTCGATAGACCGCATCGATCGTGAGCGGGCGCGCGTTGGCGGGCGCCGCGATCTCTAGGGCCATGGGGATCACGGTATCGGAGTGCCGACCCGAGGTGGATCCGGCTCACGAAATCGTGCGGCTCAGCCACGATGATACGTCACGACTCGTGAAGGATCTCATCACTGCCAGTAGTGGAACTCCCGATCCGGTGACGCGACTCCTTTTCCCCCACACGGGATTGGAGGGCGCAAAACCGCTCAGCTTCGTCGGAGTCGATTACACGATCGGCAAATCGGGAAAGTATGACCAGCGGGGTGAGAAATGGCACCAGGAGAACGAGCGGGCCTACCGGGAGAAGCTGCTGCAGGCCTTGGTATACCAAGATTTGAAGGCGACCCTGTACGGAAAAACGAACCTTTCGTCCGAGACCGAGAATGCCACCAAACTACCGCTCACCGTCGCCTTTCCCGCGATCTGGAAACAGGTCCTCACCATCCTCGACCGGCAGGGACCACGCAACCGATTCGACCAACCGACGGGCGAGAGGGATTTTCGCTTCGACCAGGCTTGGCAAATCACCTCACTTATCAGCGAGGCACGGCAGGCGTTCCTGGATGCCAAGGATACCGAGACCGCCGCCCCCTACTACCGCAAGGCGTATTTCCTGCAGAAGTTCGGAAAACCGGTAGACGAATGGAGCCCGGATCCGGAGAATTATGGAAAGATGACGGAACAGAACGTCGTGGCGATGCGCATGGAAAACGGCCGTCCGCGCTACCACCGGCTGCGGGTAGATACGGCCTCCCCCGGTGACGGGTCGATCACGGAAGTGGCACCCATTGGGAAGCTCTCCGATGCCCGTAAGAACCACGCGTGGCGCGATGTCGTCCGCCTGGATCAACCAGCACTAGCCCTCATGGAAGAGCGCGACTTCATCGCGTTCGAGACGCGCCTGTCCCAAGCAAAGCCGAAGGGATGGAAGTATGTGGAGTCATCCATTCCCTCACGCCAGCAGTGGGACGAAGCGCTGCGACGGAACCAGCCCTATATCGACCTGTACGCCTCCACCGATCTTCCTAATGGAGCGAAGCTCTACCAGAAAATCTATCTCTCTCCCGACGGGAGCCGCAGCGGAGGACGCCAGTTCGTGATGCCGGGAGCCGAGGATGGAGCCTGGATCGCATTCGATCAGAACAGGGATGAGAATCAACCCTTCTTCCAGGAAGGTCATTTTCCACAGGTGAAAAAGGACAAGGTGGCTGGTAAGGATGTGTTCGTGGTGGGAATTCCGGACAAAAGTAAGGGGATGACATTCGCGCTCAGGGAATACGCGCTCGAGCCCAGTCCTGATGGCAAACAACCGAAGTGGTACGAGGTGGGGGTGGATCATGGCGAACTGCACCCGCTCGAAAAACTCCCCAGCAAGCAGAGCTTCGCGCGCTTGCAGGAGTTGGCAAAGGCCATGCAGGGCGTGTCCGGCGTATTCCCGAAATCGCGCATCAGCCTGATCCCCTCCAAGCCCGACGGATCCGAGTGGTACAACCTGGTCTTCAGCGCAACCATCGACGGGATTTCGAACGATTACAAGGTGTATCGCAGATGGAACGATACTTCGGAACGCATATCGCTTATCCGACTGAAGGACACGTCCCGCACGAACGGGGAGACCGTGGGCATTGCCAGTGAGTACAAAAACGTGGAGGAGCTCCTCAAGGGATTCCAGCCCGAACGATCAGCCACGCACTATTCTTCGCAAGGGGATTACCAGCCGGAGGACGATACGACGACCTCCTCCATCGTCCAACCGAGGCCTGCCAACAAGCAAGTTATACCCAAAAAGAAACCTGCCGTTCGCATCAATGTACGTGACAAGGAGCGATTACGGAAAGATTTGCAGAACCTGCTGCCCGGCGAACGCAGGGATCGGTTAAAGCAAGAGGCGCAGGAATGGAACGACATGCTAAACGGACGGAAGTCCAAAGAACCATCCGTACCGCAGATCTTCGGTCGCCAGTAGTTATCCCCCCAACAACTCCCCCACGCCGCCCTTGTGGTTTTTCAGCAGTGTGACGATTCCTTCCACCTCGTCCTCCGTGACCTGCGATTCGAGCTGCACGGGCTTCTCGGTGACGGTTACCTTGCCGTCGATTTCGGCGATCTCGAAGTTGAACGAAAACCCGCACTTGCAGCGGTTGCAGTACAGGTCGAGCATGCATTCGGACTCATACAGGTCGACAATCGTGATCTCGTCCATCTTGTAGGCGTTCTTGCAGTCGGGGCAGCGCAATTTACGCCGCACCGTCGCTATCACGTACTGGAGGTTGGAGAATTGCATGGATGGGGGTTCGGGGTCCTTCTGACGGGCGGATTATATACCCTCCTTCCCGGGATTCAAAAGGGATTTCGGAGGGGGCAAATCGGGCCAGAATAGGGTATACTTAGGGGAAGCGTGCCATGAAAAAGACCATCCCCCCTAAGCCCACCAGCGAAGCTGAAACCTCAGGCATGGAATGGCCACGTCCTGGCCGGATGTTTATCCCAGTCAACCTGGACTTCTTGCGGTCTTTTGACGTCTCAATCAGCCAGCTCCCTGACACCTTGCAACCTCTTACCCGTCAGGGTTTCTTCCGGTCCGGCCAGCTCATCAACACGGAAGGCCTAAGCCACCCCGAGCAAAGTCTTTTCCCAGGAGCATTCCACGACTTGTGCCTCCTGCGGGGCATTAGCGAGCAGCAGTGGGGGCAGGCGATCGTGCCTGTCCTGAGAAAGGTTATCGAAGGCTATGCTGACAAGAAACCCCGGCGAAGTGGCGAGGCTTACGCTCTCCATCCGATCATGGTAGCGATGGCCGCCCTGCTATACGCACCGCCAAGTTTGTGTCCAACGGGAGATGACTTACTGCTCCTCGTCCGCTGTTGCCTGATGCATGACTATGTCGAGGATGTCATCTTTAAGCAGGCAGGACTTCCCACTGTAGGAGTTGACGATGGCCCTCCTAAACAATCTAGGGTTGAAGAGATATTCTTTGCCAAGTTCATTGAGGCTCAGGACAGGCTACAAAAGACACCTGATATCACCATAGGCGTCCGAGAGGCCAGGATTATCATGGCACTCACCGTCGACGGGAGCCTGCATATTGACGGTGCCAAGCTCTCTAATCACTTCGATCAAATCAATCAACTTGGACCCGGGCGGGACCGTGAGATCGCTGCTTTCGCCCGCTGCCTAGACAAGGCGGTCAACCTGATTGGTGGAGAGGGAGATCCCGGAGTGTCGGCCGTGGATAATGCCGGACGCTGGAACAAGCAACTTGGCGAAACCATCGAGTATACCCTGCCCATATACGACCAGATGCTCACAGGAGCGCAGGAGCGCAGGGTAATCGGCTACCTTTTGGACCAGGCTATTGGTTACGCGACCGCAGGTATTCGCGGTATTTTAGAAACCCATGGCAATTCCCACGGGGCAAAGGATGTCCTGGATGACCTTGGTTTCAATGAAGAGCGTCTTCGCGGAACAGCTCTGGGATACCTTCATATTCCTGGTTATGACGAAGGGGCTTTCGGTCCAATGCTGGCACGAATCCGGACCGGTATCATTGACGCCTTTGGAAAGGATTGGCCGCCTACCCCACCTTCCCCACCGCCACCGCCAACCTCCTGAGCGTCTCTTCCCGGCCCAGCACGAACGCCATCTCGAAGGCTCCGGGAGAAGTGGGGCGACCACTGAGCGCCGCGCGCACGGGCCAGAAGACTTGGCCATTTGAATAGCCCTTCTCGGATACGAGGTCCTGGAGGACTTTTTGCAGGTTCTCCTTCGTCCAGTCGGACGTCGCAGCGTAGCGCTCCGTCACGGAGCGGAAAACGTCGGTGGCGATCTCTCTCGTCACCTTCATTTTCTCGCTGAGAATAAGCGACACATCGTAGTCGGGAAGGGAAAAGAACGGCTCGAGCATCGCCGCGGCATCGGCAAGCTTCACCAGGCGCGGTTGAATCTCGGTGACCGCGGCAAGGAATACTTTTTCGTCGGCTTTTAGCTTCAAGCTACCAGCGTCATATTCCGTCCAAAAGTGCACCAACCGCTCGGTCAGCTCCCTCGGCGAAAGTCCGCGCATGTATTGCCCGTTCATCCAGTCTAGGCGAGCGACGTCGAAGACCGCTCCGGCCTTCTGGCAGCGCTCCAGGGAGAACTTCTCGATCATCTCCTCCATCGTGAAGATCTCCTGCGTCGTTCCGGGATTCCAGCCGAGCAGCACGAGGTAGTTCAGCAGGGCCTCGGGCAAGTATCCCAATTGCGCGAATTCCTCGACCGGTGCAGCGCCTTCTCGCTTGCACAGTTTCTTCTTTCCTCCCGGAGCGAGGACCGGGGGGACATGAGCATAGACGGGCAACTCCCAACCGAAGGCCTCATAGAGCAAGATGTGCTTGGGAGTTGAGGGCAGCCATTCATCGGCTCGGATGACGTGCGTGATTTCCATCAGGTGGTCGTCCACCACGACAGCCAGGTGGTAGGTCGGGAAGCCGTCGGATTTCAACAGCACCTGGTCGTCGATTTCGTCGGTGCTCGTCACGACTTTGCCTTTGATCTTGTCTTCCACCGTAATCGTGCGGCCTTGCGGTACCTTCATGCGGATGACGTGCTTCTCCCCCGCCGCGATACGGGAAGCCACTTCTTCCTTTGCAAGGCGGAGGCACGTACGGTCGTACTTGGGAGCCTGCTTGTTGAGCTGCTGGATGCGGCGCATTTCATCCAGGCGCTCACTGGTGCAGAAGCAGGGATAGGCGAAGCCCTTGTCGACCAGCTGCTGCGCATACTGGCCATAGAGGGGGAAGCGCTCAGACTGGATGTATGGTCCGAAGTTCCCTTTCTGCGTTATGGTTCCACCTGGAGCCAGCTCAGGTCCCTCATCGATTTCAAGTCCGGCCCATGCAAATCCTCGCAGGATGGCCTCTGTCGCCCCCTCCACCTTACGCGTCTGGTCGGTGTCTTCGATACGCAGGATGAACTGGCCACCGTTCTTGCGGCTCAAGAGCCAGGCGAAAAAAGCTGATTTCAGTCCTCCGATGTGGAGAAACCCCGTGGGAGAAGGGGCGAAGCGAGTGCGGAACATGGGGAGAATTTATTGTCCTTCCTGCGAAGGCAGGAATCTAGAGCCAACGGAGACCTACTGTTCATCATTGAACCATCCATCAGTATATGCACGAGTTTCCCGTTTTCACGGGAATGACCGCATGGGACTTGATAACCTTATACCTAATAGGTAAGCTGCGCGTCAAACATTCATCCCTTTTCCCCACCCTGTTCCCATGATCGAACGCTCCCTCGTCCTGCTCAAGCCCGATGCCATCGAACGCGGCATCGTCGGCGAAATCATCACCCGCTTCGAGCGCGTCGGCGCCCGAATGGTGGGGCTCAAGCTCCTCGTGTCCGAGAAGGATACCGCCGGCCAGCACTACACCGACGACCTGGCACAGCGCCGCGGTGAGCACGTACGCAACATGATGATCGACATGATCACGTCCGGCCCCATCGTGGCCATGGTGTGGGAGGGTGTGGAGATGGTGGAGGTCGTCCGCAAGATGGTAGGCACTACGGAGCCCAAGTCGGCCGCTCCCGGCACGATCCGCGGCGACTACTCGCACGTTTCCTTCAAGCATGCCGATGAGAAGAGCATCGGGGTGTTCAACCTCGTGCACGCTTCCGGTTCGTCCGAAGAGGCTGTGACTGAAGTCGGGGTCTGGTTCAAGCCCGAGGAGCTGGTGAGCCACAAGCCCTCGTACACGAACTTCACCATCAAGGAATAGTACGTCCTGCCTTCCGCAACCCTGGATGCCATGCGCGTCCAGGGTTGTTTTTTGATCCCGACGAGTCCATCCTCCGCCCATGCCAACCAACCAAGAAATCGAGGTGCGTTTCCCGGAGATCGACAAGGCTGCCCTGCTCACGAAGCTGCGAGAAGTCGGAGCCGAAGACCGTGGGGAAGACATCCTAGAGGATATGATTTTCTACGCCCAGCCGGATGGGACCATCCTGCCGGAGGATTTCACGCGGATCCGGAAGACAAAGAACGAAGTCATCCTGACCTATAAGCGGCACTACGAGCACAGCGCCACGGGAACGACGGAGATCGAGATGCGGATCGACGACCAGGCGACCGGCAGGAACCTGCTCGAAGCCGTGGGATGGCACCTCGTCCGCCACCAACAAAAGAAGCGCCATGATTTCCTCCTCAACGGCTGCGAGGTCAGTATCGACGAATATCCCCAGGCGGCGCCCTATGTGGAGATCGAGGGACCCAGTGAGGAAGCACTTCGGGAAACCGCAGCACTCCTTGGACTAGACTGGAAGGACGTGTATCTCAAGCATGCGCTCTTGCTCCTCATGGAGAAACGCGGCCTCGACGTGGACCGAATGAAGACCTACACCTTCGACACCATCGAATATGCCTCCTGAACTGGCGATCACCTTCGTCACCGGCAGCCAACACAAGGCCGACTACCTCGCGCGGTATCTGGAATTCCCCATCCGGCATACCAAGCTCGACTTGGCTGAGATCCAATCCCTGGATCTCAGCGAAATCGTCGGTCACAAGGCGCGCCAAGCGTACGACAAAGTTGGAGGACCAGTCATCGTGGAGGATGTTTCTTTGGAGTTTAAGGCACTCGGCGGACTTCCCGGTCCCTTCATCCGCTTCTTCGTCGAGCGCGTTCCCTTCGATACCCTGTGCGCGATGGTCGATGGCCAGGACCGTTCTGCCACGGCCCGCTGCGTGATGGGCTACTGCGACGGTGGGGAGGTCGAGCTTTTCGAAGGCAGCATGGATGGAGAGATTGCCGTTACTCCCAGCGGAGATAAGGGGTTTGGTTGGGATAGGATCTTCATTCCCGAGGGCTACGACGTCACGCGTGCAGAGCTCAGCGAGGAAGATGACCGCAAGACCTATATGCAGATCAAGCCCTTCGCGCAACTGAAGGCATTCCTAGAACGCATCCGCGTGTCGGAATGAAAGGGCTTGAAAAGGCCGAATCCATCCGTACAATGGGCGTACTTTTCGAGGCGCTCTCCAGCGCTTCCGTGAAGGCCGATCTCACAACGAACTAGAAAGGAGCCTCAATGATCAAAGTCACCAAAAAGCAGGGACAGAGCAATGACCAGGTCGCCCGGACCTTCAAGAAGGCCGTCCGCGACGCGCGCTTCGTCATGGCCATGAAGAAGAGCCGCTATCGCAAGGCCGAGCCCACCCGACTCAAGCAGCGCGGCAGGGCCCTGGCCCGCGAGCGTTTCCGCGCCCTGCGCCAGAAAGAACAGCGCATGGCGATGTGAGCCTTTCGCCCGCGAGAGCGGAAGCTCGAGTGGTCGCGAAAGTGCCATCCCGGACGAGCGCAGCGAGATCCAGGATCTCATCCCACCAATCAATACCCCCGCCTAGGCGGGGGTATTTTGTTTTCCCGGAAAACCCGTATAATCGGTCCGTCCATCCACCGTTCCATTCCTTCGCGACCTCCCGTCCCGAGGATTTGGGGACCGCGGACAAGTAACACTCCATCGCATGCAAAGAATCAAGACCTTCCTCATCCTCGCCATCCTGACCGGCCTGTTCCTCGCGGTCGGGCGCTACCTCGGCGGACAGCAAGGCCTGTACCTGGCTTTTGGGTTGGCGCTGGTGATGAACTTCGTCTCCTACTGGTGGTCGGACAAGATCGTGCTGTCGATGTACAAGGCACAGCCGATCGAGCGCGCTGCAGCACCAGAGCTCTACGACACCGTGGAAGCCCTCGCGCGCGAGTTCCAGATTCCCATGCCAAAGGTCCACATCATCGATCTACCTGCCCCGAACGCCTTCGCCACGGGACGCAACCCCGCCCATGCCTCCATCGCCGTCTCGCGCAGCCTCATGGAGATTCTGGATAAGAACGAGCTGCGCGGCGTCCTGGCCCACGAACTCGCACACGTGAAGAACCGCGACATCCTCGTCTCCTCCGTGGCCGCCGTCATCGCTGGCGCATTGTCGATGCTCTCGGACATGTTCATCTGGGGAGGAGGCCTCTTCGGCGGACGGTCAGACGAGGGGAAGGGCAATCCTATCGGAGCCCTGGTGCTCGTCATCCTCACGCCGCTCATCGCCATGATGCTGCAGATGGCCATCTCCCGCTCACGCGAATACCTGGCGGACGAAACAGGGGGTCGTGCGTCCCGCGATCCCCAGGCCCTGGCCTCAGCATTGCTGAAAATCCACGACTACGCCGAGCGCCGCCCCCTGCGCGCTGACATGAAGCACAATGCTACGGCCCACCTGTTCATCGCCAATCCCTTCGACGGCGGGATGGTGCGCAGCCTGTTCTCCACGCATCCGCCGGTGGAGCAGCGTGTCGAGAGATTGAGATCCATGACCATTTGATCTTAGATGGAAGAAAAATTGGACATCTTGGAAATAGGCCCCTGGAGGGAGAATAACGTCCTTGACCGGGACAAGGGAATACCCGGACTACTTGAAAAAACCGCATCTTATACCAGTGTGACGCAATTCGAAAAGGTACATCCGGATTTTTCAGTATTTCAGAGTCAAATTCGTGATGCGATCCTTCTCAAGCTAACTGGTAATTTCACGGAGGTAAAACTGGATAAACAGAAGCAATACGACCGCGCCTATTGTGGAAATGTTATCAATTCGCCCAATTTCACCGGAGGAATTGGAAAGTTCTTCAAGAAGTTACACGGTTCGGTTCAGAATGGAGGCATAGCCATCATTTGGGCTACGGATACGCCACACATGATCGGACTGAACAGCTATCCTCCTAGCAAGATCCGGGAGAAACTCCTTTTTGCTGCAAATAAGGCAGGCTTTACCGGTTCCCATTTCATCACACCAGGGTTGGCTTCGGAATGGGAGATGGCATGCAGGGACTATCTTCCCAAGAAGGAAACCGTGAGGACCCAAACAGACCCCAAGTCGTATATCCTCCTTCTCTCCAAGGCATGACCCTCCTCTCCGAATTCGACTACCACCTGCCCCAGGAACTCATCGCCCAGGAGGCCATCGAACCGCGCGACGCGTCGCGGCTCATGGTCATCCATCGCGACAGCGGCAAGATCGAGCATCGCATCTTCCGGGAACTACCGGAGATCCTGGGCGCAGAAACTTTCCTCGTGCGCAACAACACGAAGGTCTTCCGGGCGCGGCTGTTCGGGAAATTCAGCCCGAAGGAGGATAACCGGAGCGAGATCTTCCTGCTCAAGAAAACGGGACAGTGCCTGTGGCAGTGCATGGTGTCCCCCGGGAGGAAGTTCTTCCCCGGGAAAGTCCTGCAGCTCATTTCCACCGTTCCCACGAAATCGAACGTGACCGCCACGGTGGTCACCATATTACCTGACGGGACGCGGACACTGCGGTTCAATGAGGAGATCGAACCGTACCTGGAAACCTATGGCCACGTTCCCCTACCGCCGTACATCAAGGAAGAGGCCCCTCTCGAGCGCTACCAGACTGTGTACGCGAAGGAGGAGGGCTCGGTAGCCGCCCCCACCGCCGGACCGCACTCCACGCCGGAGGTGTTCCGAGCGCTGGAGAAGAAAGGGATCGCGAGTGCCGAGGTAACGCTGCACGTGGGGCGTGGCACGTTCGAACCCGTGAAGGTCTCCCGGGTCGAGGACCACGTGATGCACCATGAGATCTATCACGTGGACGAAGCGGCGGCGAAGGCGATCAACGCGGCGCGAAAGGCAGGGAAGAAGATCATGGCCGTGGGCACGACATCGGTAAGGACGCTCGAAACCTGCGCGGATGGGAAGGGCATGGTGAAGGCCCAGGCCGGACACACGAACCTATTCATCACCCCGGGATACCAATTCAAATGCGTCGACCTCCTGCTCACGAATTTCCACCTGCCGAAAAGCACGCTGCTCATGCTGGTCTCAGCGCTGATGGGCAAGGACCTGATGTTTCGCGCCTACGAAGAAGCCATCAAAGAGAAGTACCGTTTCTTCAGTTTCGGGGATGCGATGCTCATCGTCTAATCAGACGGCCTATGCCCCACCTTCATCAAAGAAGTCACTATCGATCTTCTTGATTGTGAAGTTACGATCGGGTCCGACTCCCAGATCGAAACGTATCATTATCTCAACTAGCTTCTCGCCATTGACTAGAATGACTTGCGGGTCCCTGGGCAATCCCTCCCAAGCATCTTTGCTGAAGTCTGAAGTAGTGATGAAGATCCCTTTTTTGGCCTGCTTACGACTAATATCGCCGATGAATTGCGAAACCTCGATTCGTCCAACGTTACCCTGCCATCTTTTAGCCTGTACATAGATCTTCTCAAATCCCAAGAAATCACCGGTAATCTCCCCGTCGATTCCGCCGTCTTTGGTATACCGCGTCTCCTGGCCTACACCGTATCCCATCTTTTCCAGAAGTCGCATGACAAGGACCTCGAACGCCTGGGGTGGCATTTGTAGGACCCTGTTAAGCAGAGCCTCTTCCAAATCAGACTGAAGCTCATCGAAGGCCGAGCTCATCCTGTCGATAGGAGTTTCATCATTATTTTCTTGCCTGTCTGGAATCTGCTCCTTTTTCGTACGTTCATCCCAAAAATCAGGATACTGTTTCAACCTTTTTACCGTTATCTCTTTGGGTTCTTCTGACAGCAAGGCTTCTCCTCTCTCCGTAATCGAATAGGTTCCCCTGACAACTTGGCGCAGAAGCTTGGCCTTGGTCAGAAAAAGACGAGCAAAGCTGAGCCGGTCGATGAAGATCGACCGATTAGGATTGATTGTATTGGGATAAAGCCTCTTCCGTTGTTCCTCCGACAAACCCATATCGTCTGCAACCAAGTCGGCCAAATCCAACCAACGATGCTCCGCTCTGTCCGAATACTGCCTAAGAAGAGGCAGCATCAACTCGTTGAATTTTGGGACTTCCATACGATATGAAATAGTAAGTAAAACGATGATTTATACCAACCCCACCGTCGCGTGACCCGTGATGGATTTGTAGCGCGTGGAGAGCGCTTTGTCGCCCAGCCACGGATCGAGGATGCGGTAGACGGGAAGCGAAGGGGTTGTGGGATTTGGAAGTGCGGAGCCGGATCCGGTCTTTGGCTTGGGAGGGTTGGTTTCGACGCCGAGGGCCAATACCCAGTGCCAGCCTTCGACCTGGAGCAGGCAGGCCTGCTTGGCGTTGTCCAGTACGGCCTTGATCTTCGCGTCATCACGCACCTTCACGCGCTCGACGAGCTTCATGCCGACCTTCGACAGTGTTCCCCAGAGGAGGAATCCTTCGGGCGTGAACTCCAGCGTCTGGGCCATCACGCCAGGGAGGACGTACTTCACGGGAACCTTCGGCGCGGGCGTAGGAGCTGGAAGCGAAGCGAAGTATTCGGAGGCCATGGAAAGCGACGTCACCGTGCAGCCGTAGCGGGCCACGGTGTATGCCGTCGTCCCGAGCTTGGTCTCGGCCCAGCGGGGATCGCGCTGTGAGAGGGGGGTGATGGCAGTCGGCATGGGGATAGAGGAAGGAATAAGGATCAATCGGCGTTCTTACCGTTCAAAATAATGAGGAACGTCCGCAGGATGATGCGCAGATCGAGCCACATGGACCAGTTGCGCACGTAGTACATGTCGAGCCGCACCTCGTCGGCGAAGGCCAGGCCGCTGCGTCCGTGGACCTGCGCCATGCCCGTCATGCCGGGCTTGACCGAGAGCAGCATGCGCTGGTGCTCCTCGTAGCGCTCGATCTCGTCGGGCAGGTGGGGACGGGGACCGACCAGGCTCATGTGTCCGAGGAAGACGTTGGCCAACTGGGGCAACTCGTCCAGGCTCGTGCGGCGCAGGATGCGGCCGAGGGGCGTGATGCGGGGATCATCCTTGATCTTGAAGAGCGGCCCTTCGCGTTGGTTATCCTTCATGAGATCCGCCTTCAATTCCTCGGCATTCTCCACCATGCTGCGGAATTTCCACATCGGAAAGAGGCGTCCATGGTAGCCGACGCGCTGGCGCCGGCAGAGGCCGGGGCCGCGCGCGGTAGACTTCACGAGTAGGGTGATGCGCAGCAGGGCGGGCGAGATGATGATGATGGCCAACCCGCTGATGAGCGTATCGAATACGCGCTTCACCACCCTCCCCCAACCTTCCAAGCGCGTGGTGCGCAGTTCGATCATCGGTACCCCAGCCTCCTCCACGTACCCCATGTTCATCTCGTCGATCTGCCACACGTCGGGCACGGAGCGGAAGTGGATATGCCGGGTGGCGCAGAACAGGGCCAGCTTCGCGACGGGCCACGCGGGAGACGATTGGACCTGGATGATCTCGTCCACGCGATGCTCCGTGCACCAGCTTTCCAGTTCCACAGGAGGAATGTCGGCAGCCAATGGTCCCACGATTTCATAGTGACGGTTGAGTTCCAACAGCGAAGAGATCCGCGCAGCGTCTGCCGCGCTTCCGATCAGCGCGATCCGTTCGCGACCGTAGCCGCGCTCAAGGAACGCATCCTCGATCGACGCGAGCAACGCCCGGCCCAGGAAGATGAACGTGCCGGACAGGAACCACCCGTAGACCAGCACGATGCGGGAAAAGAACGTGTCCTTGGTCAGGTAAAAGTACGAGAATAGGATCATCAGCCACGCGACGCTCAGGAAAAACAGCTTCACCGCGAAGCGCACGAATCCGCGCCGGGCATGCAGGTCATAGGCCCCCTGGGATGCCAGGATGGCGACGAGCAGCATCGCTGCTACGACAACAAAAGGTAGAAACTCGGTGACGCTGGGAATATAGCCGGTGGTGAACTGCACGAACGGGATGTAGTCACCATGTTCGCGGATCACGCGCGCGAGCAGCATCGCGCCGACGATGGCCGCGAAGTCCGTGATGACCGATGCTATGCCGAAAACGAGGCGGGAACGGTGCATG
>CAYOUH010000004.1:0-2144 GCA_964407085.1 uncultured Candidatus Peribacteria bacterium
GGCGGCCCGCGGTCCATGTGCCAGCGTTTCGTACGCAATACGCAGCGGCCATGTGATCAGCAGCCCGATACGGAAGCTCCACGAGGAGCGTAAGGACGCGAGGGTAGCCCTGGAACGTTCAACCTGTTCCGTCACGCGCAGGTTTTCCGTGTGGAGACTCTCGCGCTGGCGCTTTTCATCCTCGAGTCTGGCCTTTTCTGTTTTCACCTTTTCCCGAGCCAATGCCAATTCGAGTGCCGTTTTCTCCGCTTGGATCCTGGATCGTTCAGCCTCTTGCTGCACCTGGGCCATCTCGGATTCCAACATCGCGCGTTGGCTTTCGAGGCTCCCAACGGATTCGACCGCCCGTGCGTAGTGTTTACCTATCTCCGTATCGACATAGGCCAGGAACTCTTCCGCGTGCTCGAGATAGAGATCGATGTGTTTCCTGACTATACGTGACGATGCTGCCCGTACATCAGTCGGCGTCATCGACCGGAGGAGTGATTCGGAACGGATTCGGTAATGGAACAATGGTTCCCGAATCAGTCGGACATCGCGTCCCAGCTCCAGGATGGAAAGCCAAAAGTCCCAATCCTCGAGCCCGGTGCGGAAGGACTCGTCATAGCCGCCGGTCTTCTCCCAGTCTTCACGGCGAAAAAGCGCGCAGCAGTGGATGCAGTTCCCGGCCAATTCCCTTCCCATGGAGTATTCCCCTAGTGCCGCACGGCCTTCTTGTTCACCGAAAAGTTCTTCTTCGGCATACACGATGCCGAGCTGGTCGTCTCCGAGTATGCACTCAACGGCCTTGGAAACGTAGGATGCATCGATCCGGTCGTCCGCATCCAAGGGAAGGATGAATTCTCCCGACGCCGCCCGTATGCCGGCATTGCGGGCGGCGGGCAATCCCTGGTTCCGGGGGAGACGGACAACCTTTGTCCCCTGGCTTTCCAATTCCTCCAGGATCCTGCGCGTCTCAGGATTATTCGAAGCATCATCCACGATTACCACTTCGACACCGGGGTAGGTTTGGGCGAGCGCCGAACCTACGGATTCGGAAAGGTACTGCCCCTGGTTGAAGCACGGAATGACGATGCTGACGAGCGGGCCCGAGGCCATGGAGGCGATGGTGAAAAACCAGCGGTTAAAGCCTGCAACGGGGGGATTCTACCACGGTCAGGCGTTGAGTTGGGAGTATTTCGCGATCCCTTCGGAAGTGGCACCCATATAGGCCAGTTTTCCTTGGTGGATAACGGCTACCCGATCGCAGAACTCCTCCACCTGTCCCATGCCGTGCGTCACCAGTACGATGGTTTTTCCTTCGGATTTGAGGCGAAGGAATACGGAGCGGCACTTCTCCTGGAAGGCAGCATCGCCCACTGCCAGGACCTCGTCCATGAGCAGGATATCGCGGTTCGTATGGATGGCGACGGAGAAAGCGAGGCGCACCTGCATGCCGCTCGAATAATTTTTCAGCTTCTGGTCGATGAAGCGCTCGAGCTCCGCGAAGGCCACGATCTCATCGAACTTGGCATCGATCTCCTTTTTACGAAGGCCGAGCACCGTGCCGTTGAGATAGACGTTATCCCGGCCAGAGAGTTCGGGGTTGAAACCGACACCGAGTTCTAGGAAAGGCGAGATCGCCCCATTAACCGTGACTTTCCCCGCATCAGGGGGATAGATTCCAGCGAGGATTTTCAAGAGGGTGGATTTCCCGGAACCATTGCGCCCGATGATGCCGAAAAACTCCCCTTTCTCGACGTTGAAGGAAACGGAATCCAGTGCGTTGAATGTCTCGTAGGTTTTGGCGTGGAAGATATTCACGAACGCCCCGCGCACCGAATTGATCGGTTCGTGCGGGATGACGAAGGACTTGGATACGTCGCGGACTTGTATTGCAGGGGAAGCGTTCACGATGGAGGAAATCTGGAGAAAAGGTTGTAAGGCTCTGGACTACGGGCAGCACACAGCGCTAGACGTACTGCGCGCTGGTGCGCGATGCGCGGCGGAAGACGAGGAAGCCGATGATCAAGGCAAGCGACACGATCCCGATATAGATGGCGTGCCTCTCGGGGAAGACGAAGGAGTCTTGGATTAATAAGGCCTTCACATTCGCAATGGGAACCGTCATGGGGGTGGTTTTCGACAGCGTCGCTGAGGCGCAA
>CAYOUH010000004.1:2154-21449 GCA_964407085.1 uncultured Candidatus Peribacteria bacterium
TCGTCGACGGTGATCAGGCATAGATCGCTGATCTCTTCCGCGCTGGTCCCGGCAGGATCTCGAAGGGGAAAATGATGGGCGCAGCATAGAACCCGCCCGTGAGCAGCACCTCCCAGATCTGATTCAGGTCCCGGAAACGGACGAAGAGCGGCGAGGCCAGCAGGGAGAAGGCGAAGATCAGCGCGAAGACAACGACGCAATATCCGAGGCTGAGCACGATGGAGAGCGCGTCGGGGTACACTCCGTAGTAGAGGAAGAAGAGGGCGACAATGAGCAGCGTGAGGGAAAAATTGAGCAGCGTGTTGAGGATGCTGGCCAGCACCAGGATCCATTTGGGCAGGGCGACTTTGGTCAGGATGTGCGCCTTGGTGATCAGTGACGTCATGCCGATAAGCGTCCCCTCCGCGAAGAAGTTCCACATGACGAGCCCGACGAACAGGCCGAGGGAGTACTCTTTCGTGTTCCCGAAGATGTTCGAAAAGACGAAGTTGAGGATCAGGAACGTGAAGAGGGGCTTGAGGAGTACCCACACGAACCCGAGGAACGAGCCGTTGTAGCGCAGCTTGAAGTCGGTCTTGGCCAGGATCCAAATGAGCTCGAGGGAGTGGGGCACGGGAGGGAAGCGGAAGTGGCGCCATTCTCGGCGCGTCGTTGCCCCGTGTCAAAATTTCCGCTAGAGTATGGGAACCTTTCACCCCATTCCCATGGCCCCGAAAAAAGCCCAGGCCAACAGCCAGGACCAAAACAGCCAGCAGTTGCGCGTCCAGGTCCCGGCCGAGCTACAGACAGGCGTGGTCAGTAACGCCGCCTCAGTCACGGTGACGCCCAACGAGGTAACGGTGGACTTCGGATTCCTGCTGCCGAACGTGAATCCCTCCACTATCCACGTCGCCAGCCGGGTGACGATGACGCACGTAGGGGCGAAGAACTTCCTGTCAACGCTGCAGAACGCCATCCTCGACTACGAGAACAAGCGCGGGCAGGCCTGATCTACGCCCTTCGTATCGGCCACGATACCGTCCTTCAGTTTGATAGAACGTAATTTTTGACAAACCCCTCACTGGGTTGTATAAGTACCCTCCTCGCCTTGCCCGCTAGGGTTCGGAGAGTATCATTTCTCATCGTTACCACGCCATGGAGAAACTCAGCGCTGCGGTCGTTATGGCTGCCGGAAAATCCACGCGGACATATCCCCTCACGCTCGACATCCCGAAGGGACTCCTGCGCATCGCGAACAAGCCGATCCTGGAGCTCACGTTTGATGCGTTGGCCCCCTTCGTGGAGAAATTCGTCGTGGTGGTGGGATTCAAGAAGGAGATGATCGAGGCGCATTTCGGAAAGGAATATAAAGGCCTCCCGATCGAATACGTGGTGCAGGATACCAACAAATTCCCCGGAACCGGCGGGGCGATGATGGCCTGCAAACCGCACCTGTCGGGCGAATTCATGGTGATCTACGGCGACGACCTGTACGGACCAGAGTCGGTGAAGGCCGTAGCGGAAGGTGGCATCTGCATGCTGGCCAAACGCGTACCAGATCCCGAGAAATTCGGGGTACTCACCCTGGATGAAAACGGCAACGTCATCGGCGTGGTTGAGAAGCCAAAGGAATTCGTAGGTGACTTGATCGCCCCGGGCTGCTACCACTTCGACATGGATATCTATGCCACCGAACCTCCGCTCTCACCGCGTGGCGAATACGAGCTGACGGACATGTATGGTGCATTGGGTAGGATGAAGCCGCTGAGGGCAGTGGAGGTGAAGGACTATTGGCGGCCAATCGGTTATCCGTGGGACGTGCTGAACAATAACCTGTGGGCACTGGACGAGGCTAACGGCGGGGAAAACGTGATCGGGAACAATGCGGTCGTCGCACCAGACGCGCAGGTCTTTCGCAGTGTGATCGAGGACGGGGCAGAGGTCGCCGCCGGGGCCGTGATCCGCGATTCAGTCGTGATGTCCGGACTGAACGTAAAGGCCGGCACGCGCATCGAACGCTCCATCGTCTCACCGCGCTGCGTCATCTCGCAGGCTGCCTGACCGTCAAGACGGACAGATTGCCTCGATGGATGGAATGTCCTAGGATGGATCGTGTTTTAGCATTTTCCCCAATACTCGCATGTCGAACTCCAATAAAGCCCTCTTCGCCGTCATCGGACTGATCATCATCATTGGAGGCATGGTTGCCTTCGTCGGTACCGGAAACAACGGCGGCGTGGTCCCCACGCCTATGGCTACGCCCATGATGACCGCCACCCCGATGGCCATGGCCACGGCTACGCCCACGGCTTCCGGTTCGATGATGGAGGGCGGAGACAAGATGGAGGCCAAGGCCGATGTCGAGCTGACCGTCAATGGGGGCATGTTCTACTACAAGCCCAATGTGCTGAAAGTGAAGAAAGGCCAAGTGGTGAAAGTCACCTTCGTCAACGACGGGGGATGGCATGACTTCAACATCGACGAACTCAACGTCCATTCCACCGTAATCAAGGAAACCGGTGCAAAAACTACCGTAACCTTCACGGCGGACAAGGTCGGAACGTTCGAGTACTACTGCAGCGTGATGGAGCACCGCCAGAAGGGGCAGGTGGGCAAGATCACGGTGGAATAGGCAGAGCTCCAAGGTTCTCGCTACGAGGTAGACCAGAAAAGCCCCCGCCAAGGCGGGGGCTTTTTCGTGGCCAAACGGCGCTTTTCTGCTACAATCTCCAGGCATTTTCCAACCGAATCCTTTTTCCGCAACCGTATCCATGAGTCCGAAAACCAAGCGTATTGCCAAGATTTCCGCCGGGGCCCTCCTGGCCATCATCATCGGGTATTTCCTGTTCTGGCCCAAATCGACAACCGTGGCCTACGTCACGGAGAAAGTGAAGAAGGACACCGTCGAACAGGTCGTCTCCGTAACGGGGACCGTCAGTGCGGACAAGAAGATCGACCTGCATTTCCAGAAGGGTGGCAAGGTGGCAGCGGTGAACGTAAAGGAGGGCGATGCGGTATCGGCGGGCGACGTGCTCGCCTCGATCGACTCCAGCACGCTCGACATCCAGGTGCAGCAGGCGGGAGCCAGCCTACAGAGCGCGGAGGCTGCCCTCGACCTGCGCCTCGCAGGCGCCACGGACCAGGAGATCGCCCTGGCACAGAAGGACGTGGACAGCGCGCGCGTGGCCTACGAGGTTGCGGTGAAAGGGTTGGCCAATACGAAGGCCTCCGCCGAGGCGGGACTGCGAAAGGCCGAGGTGACGCTGAAGAACGCCGAGAGCTCGTCGGGCGTGAATTCCACGTCGTCGCAGCAGGCCATCAGGGACGCGTATACCAATTCCAAATCCAGCGTGACCCTGGCGCTCATTAGCGCCCGCAACGCCATGAACAAGATGGACGAGGTGATGGGAATCAACAACGAGGACCTCAACGACGGGTTCGAGGATTTCCTGGGAGGAAAGAACTTCGCGACGAAAGGAGTTGCCGTCACGGCTTTCACCCGGGCCGAGGGGCAGCTGCGCACCATGGAGACGAAATTCGCCACGATTAACGGCAGTTGGACCGCAGAAGAGGCCGATTCGTTCCTGCCCGACGTGATCAGCGCCCTGCGCGACGTGCGCGAGGCTGCCCGCGCCACGTTCGTCCTCCTGGATAATTCCAATCCCGCCGGACTAGTCCTGACCCAGACGCTCATCGATTCGTTCAAGGCTTCGATCTCGACGAACGAGTCGTCGCTCGAAACCGCCATCTCCACGCTCGAGAAATCCGCCCAGGCAGTGACAAATGCCAAGCTCGGCAAAGACGAAACGGGCCTCTCCTCATCGACCGCCCTGCAGAACGCCAAGACAGCCTACGACCAGACCGTAGTGGAGAATGCGAAAATGGTGGACGGCGCCCAGGCCGACGTGGATATCAAGAAATCATCGTGGGAAAAGGCCCAGGTAGCGCTGGAACTGAAGCGTGCCACACCCCGTCCGGTCGATACCGCCGGCCTGCGCGCCCAGGTGGCCGCGGCCCGAGCATCCTACGATCTCGCCCTGCAGAACGTCGCAGACAGCCGCATCGTCTCCCCCATCGACGGCATCGTGACCAATGTCCCGGTGGAGGAAGGCCAAAACGTGACCGGAGCGGAGAGTGCCGTGACCGTCATCACGCAGGCACAGGTCGTAAAGGCGAACGTATCCGAAACCGACGTGTCGAAGGTGAAGGTCGGACAGAACGTGACCATGACGCTCGACGCTTTCCCGCGCGACCAAGTATTCGCCGGGACCATCGCTGATATCAACCCGGCAGAAACGGTCGTCCAGGGGGTCATCTACTACCAGATCACCCTGACGTTCGATACGAACGAGGAAGGCATCAAGCCCGGCATGACGGCCAACATCGAAGTGGTCGCCGCGCGCAAGGAGGGAGCCCTGTCCATCCCGCCGCAGGCCCTGCAGTACAAGGACAACAAGCCCTATGTCCGCGTGCTCGAAAGCGGTACCCCGGTGGAGCGGAGCATCACGCTCGGTATCCAGGGCAATACGACGGTCGAGGTCACCGACGGACTGAAGGAGGGCGAGGAGGTGGTATTGTCCGAGAAGAAATAGGACGAAACCGGGGATCTATCGATTACTTCCCTTTCTGCCCATACCTGATCTTTTTCCTCCCGGTTGTTTGTGGACGGATTTTCCCGATTTCCCAGGCTTATAAATCCCATCGTGTTTCCCGGGCCTATCACTTATCCGTACTGGTTTCCTCCCTGTACGTTGCCATTTTTTTCCTTGGTTTCCTTGGTGGGCCAAAGCATGGCTCAGGGATCCCCTGATTTTCCCTTTTTCTCGCTCCATCTCAGAAACTGATTCGTCGACAGGAACGGACTCATTGTGGGGTTCTAAGCGGTTGATTTCGCCCATAAAGCAATGGCTAGGGAAGAAGTTCCTCTTATGATACCATTCACGCCGTTAGCATTTCCACCATGCCCCTCATCCACCTCGACCAGATCACCAAGACGTACAACGAAGGAACTGACGTGGCCACCCGCGTGCTCAAGGGTATTAATTTGGACGTAGAGGAAGGCGAGTTCATGGCCATCATGGGTCCGTCAGGCTCGGGCAAGTCGACGCTGATGCATATCATCGGCTTCCTCGACGTACCGAGCTCTGGGCATTACCTGTTCCAGGGTAAGCCAACGGAAAACCTCAGCGATGACGAGCTGGCGAAGATCCGCAACCGGGAGATCGGGTTCGTGTTCCAGGCATTCAACCTGCTACCCCGGACCTCGGCGTTGGACAACGTGAAACTGCCGCTCATCTACGGCAAGGTCGCCGCAGCGGAACAGGACGTGCGGGCGAAGAGGGCCCTGGAGGCGGTAGGGCTAGGCGATCGCATGGACCATATGCCCAACGAGCTCTCCGGCGGACAGCAGCAGCGCGTAGCCATCGCCCGGGCATTGGTCAACGATCCGAAGATCATCTTTGGCGACGAGCCGACGGGAAACCTGGACTCCAAATCGAGCAAGGAAGTGATGGAAATCCTAAGCAACCTGAACGCGCAGGGCCGCACGATCATCATGGTGACGCACGAGGATGATATCGCCGAGTTCGCCAAGCGCGTCATTCGGCTCAAAGACGGCAACATCGTGGAGGACAAGCTAAACCGGTGACTTTGACAGGCTGTTTATAATGTTTTCCCTTCACTTTCTGCGTGTCCGCAGTAGGATGGGGGCGTTTTCCACGCGCTCCCATGAACGACCGTGAGAACCTGCATGCCGCGGCTCTGCACCACCTGGCCTCCTCCAGCGAGGCGAAGCTCGATCGGATCGCGAAGTCCGGGGTGTCCTTCGAAGAGGTTTGGAACGCGAAAGACGCCGGGATGTTCGTCCGCGTGGGAATCAAGGAGGAGGATGCCCGGAAACTGGTCGAAGAGATCGGACGGTTCGACGTGGCCGTCCTGGAGAAGAAGCTCGAGAAGGATGAGGTTCGCGTCCTGACGATCCGTGACGAAGCATACCCGCTGCTCCTGAAAGAAATCGCCGACCCAGCTCCGATCCTGTACGTGCGGGGAAGCGTTGAGAACCTGAAGAACATCTGCCTGGCGGTCGTGGGAACGCGCGGCATCTCGCGCTACGGCCGGTCCGTGGTGGAGCGGATCGTTCCCGAACTCACCCAAGCGGGCATCACGATCGTGAGCGGCCTGGCATTGGGCATCGACGCCTACGCCCATGAGGTGACAGTGAATGCGGGTGGCAGGACGGTGGCCGTGCTGGGTTCCGGAGTCGACCGCATCACCCCCCGACAGAACGCCGCGTTGGGCGAGAAGATATTGGAGAATGGCGGAACGATCCTATCCGAGTTTCCCCTCGGGACGGAGCCGACGAACTACACCTTTCCCATCCGCAACCGGGTCATCTCCGGCCTGTCGCGCGGTGTGCTGGTGATCGAAGCGAAGGCGAAGTCCGGGTCGCTCATCACCGCGAAGCTCGCCCTCGAACAGAACCGCGACGCGTTCGCCGTGCCGGGTGATGTCTTCCGGGACAACAGCGGCGGGACGAACGCCCTCATCCGCAGCGGCGAGGCGAAGCTCGTGACGAACGGAGAGGACATTCTCAGCGAACTCGGCCTGGAAGGAAGTAGCATCACGATCGCCGAAACGCTGCAGGAGATCACGTTCGATTCAGCCCAGGAAGAAGCCCTCTACAAACTGCTGGACAAGGATGGGAAGGAAACCGATGCCCTCATCCGTGAAAGCGCCCTTGCCGCGCACGAAGCCACGGGGATCCTCACGATGCTCGAAATGAAGCGCCTGGCAAAAAACCTCGGCGGCGGGGTGTGGGTGAGGAGCTAGTCCTAGGGCCGAAGATAGGGACTGAGTTTGTCGACCACGGTTTTCGAATCTGATTCGAGCCCCTGGAATGAAATTGTCATCGTGCAAACGATCTTGTTTTTCCCCGCGTCCCATAGGCTCACGGACAGGTTCGAGTATCGTTTGGCATCGGGATCGGTAGCGTCCGTATACCTAGGATCGATACTCCTGAATTCCAATGCCCATTGCTTCCCATGTGCCGAGAAAGGAACATTGGCGTGGTAGGAGTCTTCCAGGTCAAATACCCGGCTCGTCCGCATTCCGGTCACTTCCTGGACGATGGAGGTAACCAATTCCTGGAATTCGGCTTCCGTTTTCTCCGGAGCATCTCCCTTTCCCTTCTCACTCGTTGAAGACAGGGTGGGATCACCACCCTTTTCATAGCGTGCGAACACCCTTTCCATTTCTTCCTCCAATTCTTTCCCCGTGAGGTCATCGGCTCTGTCCTCGACGACATCCACGATGTCTTCCATCGTGATGGGGCTATTCTCCTTTTCTTCCTTTTCGATCAGCAATTCCAAAGCAAAGATCCGGCCACGCAATTCGGTTATAGCCCCCTCAAGAACCTCGCCATCTATCGGTTCGAAGCTACCGTTCTGCTTGGGATACGGACCGGCCCTAAGAGGTATCTTCTGTCCTAATGAAGGCACGTCGACATACAAGCTGATCTGTTCGAGGTCAGCATGGAATTCGTATCTCCTGTTCCGCAGTACGAACGATCCTATGACCGCCTTCCATTCGGGCGACTGGGGCACGTAAGAGAAAAGCTGCATCTCGCTGGGGATGGCGGAGAGCAGCTTCCTGAGGGCATCGGCCACCTTCATCAACCGGCTACGGTCGATTTGTTCCGCCAAAGCATCCAGCTTATTGCCCGTTTCCTCCGCGGTCGATGATTCCACCCCCTTGTCATGCAGGCTTTCCATCGTGATGGTGCGAATGAGAACTACTCCACGATCACTTCCTTCGTGAACTGGCTGGTGACTCCATCCTTGTCGCGGACGGTCAGCACGATGGTGTAGATGCCCGGCGTGGAATAGGTGTGCGAGGGCTTGCGCTCGGAGGACTGTACGCCGTCGCCGAAGTCCCAGGAGTAGGACGCGATGGCGCCGGTGGACGAGGAAGGATCGAACGTAACGGAGACCGGGGCGACGCCCTTGGCAATGCTGGGCTCGAAGCGCGCCACGAGGGGCGTTTCGGTCACGATGATGTTCTGCGTGGTCGATTCCTTCTTGCCGTCGTTGGTCAGGATGGAGAGGCGCACCTTGTACGTGCCGATCTTAGTGAACGTGTACTTGATCTGGGCACCCGTGACTTTCGGGGCACTGCCATCGTTGAAATCCCACTCATACTGCACGATGTCCCCGTAGTCGTAGCGCGAGGCAGAGCCGTCGAAGCTGACGAGCAGCGGGGCGATGCCGGACAGTGGCGTAGCCTTGATGATCGCGGCGATCGGGCGCGTCTTGGGTCGGATGGTGACGGTTTCGGTGCCTTCGTTGCCGGCAGCATCGATGACTTTGAGCGTCACGACCGTGTCCACGGGTTCGTAGTACGTCACGGCCTCGGGCTTGGCACCGCGCGTTTCGAACGTGCCATCGCCATCGGTATCCCACTGGTAGTCCACGATATCCTTGTCCGGATCCGTGGAGAGCGTCGCATCGAAGCTGACGGCAAGCGGAGCGGGGCCTTCGAGGACTTTTTGGAACTGGTTGAGCGGGTTGAGCGACGGCGTCGTGCGGATGATGGCACGCGGCCCACTAGTCTTGCCTTCGACGGTGATGGTGACCGTGCCCTTACCTTCCTTCTGCGCCTCGTCGATGGCTTTCAGCGTCACGGTGAACGTGCCGGGCTTGTTGAACGTGTGCATGGCGGAAGCACCGCGCATGGTCGGCGTTCCGTCGCCGAAGTCCCATTCGTAGGACGTGATCTTGCCATTGATAGTCGTCGTCCCATCCGAGGAGAATTGCACCGAGAGCGGAGGCTTGCCGCCCACGGGGCTGGCCTGGACTTTCACTTGGGGGATATCCTGCTTGATGGCGGTCACCTCGATCTCCTGCTCGGCAATGGTGAATAGTCCCTCGCGGTCCTGGACGCGCAGCTGGACTTTGTACGTTCCCACCTGGTCGAACGTGTATTCCGTCTTGGCATCCGTCGAATCGGTGAACGTTTTCTTGTCGAGGAAGTCCCATCCGAAGGTGACATCATTGACACGCTGACCATCGGGATCGATCGACTCGGAAGCGTCGAAGGTAACCTTTAGCGGGCCTTTCCCACTGACCGGATCGGCTTTCAGGAACACTTTCGGCCGTACACTACTGATCGTCACGTCCTTCTTGAATTCCTGGGTCTGGGCAACGCCCTCGGCATCACGCACCGTGAGGCGCATGGTCACCTCGTACTTGCCGGCGTTCTTGCCCTTGTCCTCAAACGTCCAGCGGACCTTCTCGCCCGTCTGTGCTTCGTCGTACTTGCCGTCGGCATTCAGGTCCCATTCGTAGGAGAGGATCTGGTAGCCCTTGTTGAGGTTGGCGACGCGCTTGGTCACGTTCTCCGCGGAGAGTAGGAGATCGATGGGGGCGGTCAGCGACGTGGTGGAGACGAGGGGCTGGTTGGTCTCGGGATTGAATGCGACGATGTCGCCCTGGAGCGTGGCATCCACGGCGGACGGCGTGATACTCCCGATCATGCGATACACCACGACCCAGCCGAAGAGCGTAGCAATCAGGAATACGAACCATACTCCCAGCATTGCCAGGGAACGGTTGCGCTGGGATTTGTCCGGGGCGCGGAACAGGAGCGCGCGGAACAGTCCTACGACCACGAGGAGGAGGAGGACCAGCGCGACCAGGCCGAATCCGACGTTGATCAGCGTCGAGACGATGCCCTGCACGTTCTCCTGCGCGATGCCAAAGCTCGCGAGGAAACTGTTCTTGGGGTCGTTTTTCAGTGCGACCACGGCCAGGACGACGAACGACAGAACGAAAAACATCACGATCCCCAGGCAGCCCAGATAGAAGCCCTTTCCGAGGACGTTCTTGGGCTTGGCAGCAGCCTCCGCAGCGGTTTTGTCGGCTGGAGTCGCCGAGGGGGATGCAGGAGGATTGCCCTCGATGCCGATCGTACCGACCTTTTCGGTTTCGGCGCTCATCTCGCCGTCGGGGAGGAGGTCTTTCAGGATCTCCTGCTCGTTGATGTCGTCATCGGACGGAATCGGGGTGTTGACGTCGTTCATATGCGGGATTAGGAAACGGTGCCGTTAGGCGGTGTTCCGGGGAGCTGTTGAGCATCCGGTGGGGAAGGTAGGAAAGGCGAGGGGCTTTGGGAAGGATTTCCGCTTGCGGACGCCGTGCTTTCATTCCTCGTCGCTGGAGCATCGGTGGAGGGAAGTACGGGCGATGCGGCTCCCGTGGTAGCAGGTGGCGTAGCGGGCAGTGCGAACGGATCAGCAGCGTCTGAAACTGGCGGAGTGGTCAATGAGATTGGGGATGGTGCTTCAGAGGGGGCATCGTTGGGTGCATTGGCAGTGAAGGGACCGGTGGCAGCCTCGACTGGAGCGCTATCGGCCACCGCGGGAGACGCGGGCGTACCGGGCTCCGAAGAGGAGGGTTCGGGAGCGGCACCGTCGGAAGGGAGGGACGGAGACACGGGAGGCAATGGGGAGTCAGGGGCCGGAACGGCGGGCGGTTCATTGGCCGCATCATCATCGCCGAAGAGATCGTCATCATCGTCCCCGTCATCATCAGCGAAGAGATCGTCCGTTTCCTGATCCTGCGCCGTAGCGAAGGGGTCGGGCAACACGGATCCTGCGGTCGAAGACGGTGTAGCCGGCAGTGCGAAAGGGTCCGGCGCCACGGGTTGCGTGGTCGAAGGAGGCGTAACAGGGAAGGCGAACGGATCAGCGGCATCGGACGCAGGCGGGGTGGCAGGGACGAAGAGATCGTCGAACTTGGCCGCGGAATCGGTGGCAGGTGCCGCAGCATTCGCGGTACCAAAGATATCATCGGAGGTGTCAGACGTGGGTGCGCCGAAGATGTCGGTTCCGGGCGAAGTAGTCGGGGAAGCGTTTCCGAAGATATCGTCCGTCCCTTCCGTTTTGGCCGGGGCACCGAAATCGAAGTCGAACGGCGATTTGCCCGCGGAGTCGCTGCTAGGACCGAAGATGTCGTCGGCCAGGTTGGTTTCCTTGGGTTCTCCGGGTTCGCTTCCGTCGGCAGGAGGATCGGATACGGGAGGGACCGTCCCTACCGTATCCGTCGGGGCCGAAGAAATGTCGAGCCACGAGGGCGCATCTCCCGAGCTCTCCACCGTCGTCTCGGAGTCGGCAGCCTGTTCTTCCGTAGCCGCCGGCGTTGATCCGCCTTCGAGGGAGGCGATGTCCGTAGCGATCGTAGAAGCCTCCGAAGTAGGAGCGGGTTCCTCGGCCTTGCCGCCGAACAACTTGGCCTTCATGTCCAGGATGAACTCCTCGAAGTCGAGGTTATCGTCGCCGATGCTCTTCTTGTACACCATGAACCCGATGAAGAGCAGGATCCCGAGGCCGAAGAAGATGGCGATGCCGTAGCCCACGAAGCGTACGATGGAGAGGATAATCCGCAGCCATAGCGGCTGGTCGGAAGACGTGGCAGGCGTCTCACCCGAGGGCGCAGCATTGGCATTGCTGTTGGTAGGGACGTTTTCGCCCGTGACGGGGACTGGGGGACCCATGACAGGAGCCTCTTCAGCCGGGTATTCCGTGATGGGCGTGGGGTTCAACGATCCACCGATACGCTCCAGGCTCTTGTAGATCTGCTCCTTGTCCGCATCATCAATGCGGTCGGTACTCTCTACTTCGGTGCGGATCGTGTCGAGCTCCGTCTGCGCAGCACGTGCATCGGTCCCGTAGGTGGCGCGGAGATTGAGTAGTGCGCGGTTGATGCGGATACGGATGAGCGGCTCGGCCTCGAGCGTCAGGGATTTTAGGCGTTGGATCTCGGCATCGATGTCCACGGCATAGGTCACGGCATGCACGTATTCGCCGATTTCCTTGAGTAGCCTCTCCCGGGACTGGGCATCCAGGGTCGGATCGTTCTCGATGAAGGCCTTGAGGTCCGCGAGACTTTTCTCATCTCCCTTGTTCGCCAGGGCGATGAGCTCCGCCTTCTTCGCGGCGGGGAGATTGGAACGATTGATGAGATCGATCAGTAGCTGGCGGCGCAGGCCGACATAGCGATCGTCGATGACCGTGGGAGTCGCCGTGCGGACATAGGTGCCGAGCGCGTCGAGGAGTACCTGGCGCGTCGCCCCATCCACACTGGGATCGTTGTCGAGCAATTCCTTGAACTGTTCGATTCCCGCGGCGTCACCCTTGCGCAGGGCATCGAGCAGGCGCTGCTTCTTGTCCGGCGTGAGGTTCGAGCGGTTGATGAGGTCGATGAGGTTGGCCATTTCGGCCTGCCCCAGCGTGCGTCCACTGCCCGTAGTTCCGGGATTTCCAACGCCCGTGCGGCGATCATCGAACACCACCGGCACCGTCATGCTATCGCTGCGGTTCGCGTCGTCGATCACCGTGAGGCGGATGGCAATTTGGCCGGAGGTCGGGGCGTAGGCGAACGTCGTCGCCGAACCGGTGGAGGCCGATCCCTGACCACGGTTATCGAAGTCGTTGTCGGGCACGCCGTCCTTGTCCGTATCCTGGTACACGTTCTGGTCGATGACGTACTGCACGATGCGGCCGCCAGCCGCGACGCGCGAGTAGCCCGCGAACATGTTGATGCGGTTGTCGATCGCGGTCAGGTGGATCGCGTTGTCGCGGTAGTCAACCTCGGGCAGGGTGATGAGGATCGCCTGGAGCGGCTTGCTGGCATCGAGGCGGATGTTGGGCGGAAGTTCGACGGGGCCATCCGAGGTTTCCACCTGGTGCACGACCTCATCGGTGCGTCCTGCGGAGTCGGTCACGGTCAACCGCACCTGGTGGCTGCCGTACGCCTGGTACATATACGTAGGATCCGGCTGGGACGCATCGGAGTCGTTATCCTGGCGGCCATCGCCATCGGCGTCCGTGGAGAGGTCCATGTCCCACTCGTTGGTCGTTATGCTGCCGCGCGACCGATTCTGGAACAGCACCAAGTTTCCTAGCGGTTTAAAGAGAAACGCCGCCACGGGTCCAGTGGCCGCTGCATCCTTGACCGTCACAGGGATGGTGGCCTTCTTGGGGCCGGCTGCCGTTTGGACCGTTACCGCGGCCTGGTAGGATCCCGCGCGTGGATAGACGTAGGACACGTTCGTTTGGGAGGCGGTACTGTCGGTGCGGCCGTCGCCGTCGAAGTCCCACGACAACTTGCCGTTGAGCGACCCTTGCGGGACGTTCTCAGAGAAGGCCAGGTCAAACGTCACGGGATCGGAGATGGCGGGTGTCTGGTTGCTGACGGACAATTTGAAGTCCAGGGCGGCATCGAGGCTGTCGGCCACGATCACGCGCTCGGATTCCCCGATGATGTCCTCGCTGGAGATGCGCAGGCCGTCGTTGTCGGTCATTTCCACCCCGATGATGTAGCGCGTTTCACCGGTGCCTTCGCGGGGGGGGATGGTGAAGGTCGTCTGCGGCTTGGTCGTGACATGGACTCCCAGGTGCTCGTCAGACCCTACCACGTGGTAGAACCAGCGGTACTCGACGATTTTGCCATCCGGATCCGCGGCCCCTACCGCCGTGGCGCGCACGACGGCGGCCTGTTCGGTGCTGGAGGCACTGAGCGTGATGTCCTTCAGGATCGGAGCCTGATTCTCCACGAGGAAGTTCATGGTCTCCCCGCGGTCAGTCTTGCCCGTCGCGCGGTCGATCACCGTCAGGACGGCCTGGAAACATTTACCCGAGGAGGAGAGCTGGGTGAACTTGTGCGAGGGGTTCCTGGTCGTGCTGACCGTCCCGTCCGAGAAATTCCAGGAAACGTCGAGCAGGCGGTTACTGCCATCGCGGTTGATCGATTCGTCGCTCGAGAACTGTAGCGTGTCGCTGCGGCCGGCACGATACCCTGGCGTGCCGCAAATACCCGCCTCGGGGCGGAGCTCTTCGCCCTCGAGCTTCACGGTCGAGACGGCGACGGGCT
This sequence comes from uncultured Candidatus Peribacteria bacterium, assembly GCA_964407085.1. Lineage (GTDB taxonomy): Bacteria > Patescibacteriota > Gracilibacteria > JBDHUY01 > JBDHUY01 > CAYOUH01. The sequence continues at coordinate 16,059 of CAYOUH010000004.1, forward strand.
GGTCGAGGTTGCCGATGAATACCTTGCGACTGAGCGTGTTCTCGTTATTGGCCTCATCGAAGAGGGTCACGCGCAGCGTGTAGATCCCGGCGCGCTCATAGGTGTGCTTGACCTTTCCGGAACCGGATTGCTCCTTGGTCCCATCCCCGTAGTCGTAGAGGAAGAAGGCCGCCCCGGGCGCATTGACCGCGATTTCCACCGGAGACTGCACACGGGCGACGCGGGGACTGGCCTGGATGGCGCCTGACAACGTATTCGCCACGCGGACGGAAGCATCGGCGGAGACGGTGTTGCCCGTGCCGTCGGAGACGGTGACGGTCACCAGACGCTCCCCTGCACGGTCGAAGCGGTAGAGACCGCGGGCTCCTCCCTTCTGCGGCTGCTGGAGGGTGACTTTCTCGCCATCCACCTCCCATTCGTATTTCAGTGTCTCGTTCCCATCGGGATCGTAGGATCCTGAAGCATCGAGGATGAAGATGTTGGGACTCTCGCTGTCGCGCGTGCGGGCGACCAGCTTGGCCACGGGCTTTTTCGACGTAACGACCAGGTCGCCCTGATCGAAGTCCAGGTTTCCGGCATTATCAGCGATCTCGAGGCGGACGGTGTATTTGCCGGGGGCGGGGAAGGAGTAGGCGAACTCTTCTTCCGCGCTTTCCTTCACGAGCTTGCCGCCACTATCGCGGATGATCCACTTGAGCGACTTATAGCCCCCCGGCGTGGATGATGCCGTGGATTTGAAGGCGAACGAGGTATCGGTCGTGCCCGTGCGGGGCGTCCACGAGAGCCGTGCCACAACGGGGACGACTTCGAGCGTGACGCTCTTGGTGAGGATCTTGCCGCCATTGTCGGTAAGCTTGAGCGTGACCGTGTATTTGCCCAGCTTGGAGTAGGCGTGGCTGACAGGACCGATATTGTCCTGTTGGTTCTCAGGATACGTATTGTCGCCGAAGGTCCACTGTGCTCCCGTGAAGCGAAACCCGCCGCGCGGCATGGAGGGCTTGGGATCGAAGCGCACGCCTTTGCGAGCGTCATCGAGCGCGACCTTGAAGTCCGACAGGTTCGTGACATCGAAGCCGTTGACCGTGAATCCCACTCCTCCATCAGGAGCCTGGGCACGGATCGGCACGGATACCTCATCGTCGAGGACCGTTTCGTCGCCGTCGCCGTGCCCCTTGATGAGCAAATGAACGACGTAGGTATTGGGCGTCTCAAACGTAGCCGTCACGACCGGACTGCGCGGCAGATCGACGCGTTTCCCGGACGAATCGTCGTACCACCAGACATAAGAGGAAGCCGGGATGGTCGTTCCGGTAGGATCTGAGGAGAGGGACCCGTCGAACTGGATCGTAAGCGGTACCGTTCCGCCATCCTTAGAGACCTTCACCGCGGCGACCATCTTCGGCAACCGGTCAAGCGTCGAGGTCAACGCGGCCTGGGTATCGAGGACCCTCTGATAGGTCTGGGCGTTCGGGTCGTTGCGGAAATCCTCAAGCGCCTTGCGATACGCGTCGGCCAGTGCCTGGACCGAAGGGGAGGCTGGGAGGGACTTGAGCGCGGCGAGCATGTCTCGGGAGTAGGCGTCGATGCGGCGGCGCAGCTCGTCGGCATCCTTGCGGTCCGCATCGATATAGTCCTGCAGCTGTTTCTGGAGGGCCTTGATCTCCCCACTCACGGAGCCGGAGGAGGGCGGCGGCGTAGGCGTCGGGCGCGAGACGGAAGAATTCGAATTCGAGGAGGAGCCGATGGTAGAGCGGTTCACATTCGAATTCGCTCCATAGATCACGCCGTTGACATTGCCATTACGCGGAATGAGAGGAGAGAAGATCCCACCTGTCGGACGAGGACTGAAGATCCCCGGCACGGGCGTCGCTCCTGGCGCATTGGTGTAAATCCCTCCCGAGGGAAGCGTGGTGAATCCGGGCATGGGAGTAGCACCCGGCTGGTTCGTGTAGATGCCACCCGAGGGGAACGTCGTGAAGATGGGGGTCGCACCGGGGTTGGGACGGTTGGTAAACACCCCGCCTGAAGGCAGCGTGGTAGTCCGCGGCGTGGAGCCGGGATTGGGAGCATTGGTAAAGATGCGCCCGTTCACGTTCGTCGTGCCGCCATTCGTATTCCCGTTGCCGCTCTCGAAGATGCTGACCGCGAAGTTGACGATAGCGTACGCCAGGAACACGAGGATCAACCCCAGGACCATGTACTGGATGATCTTGGTAGCTTTCTTGACCGCGGCGTCGTTGCCCACGGAGAGCACGAGCTGCACACCGGCGTACACGATGATCACCACGCAGACGAGCCCGAGGAAGCCGAGGAAGTAGTTCACCACCTTGATCACCGCGGTGCGGATATTCTGCGTATCCTCCTTGCACAGGTCGGGGAAATCTTCGCAATTGGGAGGAGTGAGGCCCTCCCCTTGGGGAACACTTCCGGAACCGTCGATCGCATTGCCTTGGGCGATGACAGGCACTGACGAGGCCAAGCTCAGTCCCACGCCGAGGACGAGCAGGAGGGTCAGCAGGGCCAGTTTGAGGGTTTTGGTGTGCGGCATAGCCGAAGCGAAAAGCTTATCCGAGGACGCGCAGGACGGTATTGACGATGGCATAGGCCAGGAGGATGATCACGAAGCCGACGACGACGTACTGGATGATTTTCAGCACCTTCTTGAACGCGGCTTCGGAGAAGGAAACGATCAGGTACACGCCCGCGCCGACCAGGATGATCACGGCGAAGAACACCGCGTACCCGAGGATGAAGTCAAGCCATCCCAGGACGAGCGCTTTGATGCTGGTGGTCGTGGCGATGCCCGGGATGTTCTTCTTGGTCTCATCGATACCCGTCTGGATGCCGCAGTTTTTTCCATCCTTGCAGTAGGGGTTCTTGTCCTGCAGGACGGAGCATTTGCCCGGATTGCCGATGACGAACAAGGGGTTGTAGTAGCAGCGCGAGTCGATGGCGTGCACGGGTTGCGGTCGGAAAAAGGCTCCCAAAGAACAGACCACCAGCATGGCCCCGAGAGTGAGCAGGACTTTTGGGCTTCCCCTAGATGATTGTGTTTTTACTTGCATGCCTAAAAATCATTCCCATGATTTTACCATTCCCGTTTCGTTTTAACAAACACTAGCTGGCCTAAAGCGATCCGTCTTCTTCGCGTTTGCGACGGACGAAATGTATTTGCTTTAGAAGCGCCAGAAATCCTCCCCTTACCCTATTCTTTTCACCAGCCACGAGTTTTTGCACATCGTCGTTCCCCAAACCATATTCACTAGTAAGAAACCGAGCCATCGCTTCCGAGCTTGCTTTATACCAGTGCTTGGATCCATGAGTGCCTATGAGCCCGCGATTACTATCCACGACGTATCTCCTCAAGCGTATACATTCCGACATATTCAGTTTCACATCCAATTCGCGTTCTATATCCCTACGAGCCTCTCGATATGTAGTATTGATAGCATGCTCCGATAGCAGATATTCCTGTGAATCCACCCCGAATTTACGCAACAATCCGATCGCAACCTCTCTTTGATGCTCAATTTCTTGATTCGTGATCCCTTTTTGTTCACTGGGGTACAACATACATCCCATTATCAGGTGAACGCCGGGAGGATAAAGAATGTGACGATGGTGTAGGCACTGATGATGAGCGCCAAGCCCAGCAGGGCGCCGAATATCGTACTGCGTGCCTTCTTCACCGCGCCATCATTGCCGAGATAGAACACCATCATGAGCCCTGCGATGATGATCACGATGACCGCCGCCAGTCCGAGGAAGCCCAACAGGTAGTTGAGGATCTGGAGAAACAGGTCGATGGCCTTGTCCGGTTGCGGGTCGACCTTTCCGGTGCCATAGAATGTGCCAATGACGGGCCGCGCCACGATCAGGATGCCGAGTCCGGTAACCATGGTGGCCAGACGTCCGTAGAGCTTCTTGATCTTGCCATCGTCCCCGGCGGCGGTGAGGATCTGGACCCCCGTCAGGATGATCATGAGCGTCGCGACCCCCACGAGGAAGGTGAGGGCGAAATCGATCAGCGGCAGGACGATTTCCTCGTAGAAGTTCTGGGGAATATCCTTGTTGAGCGGATCAATGCCACCAAAGACGCCGCCAGTGTCGAAGAAGACCTTCACTCCGACCTGCGCGATGTTCATGACGATGAGGCCTACGAGCGTCCATCCTATCGCGGCTCCCGACTTCTTGATGACGGCAGCATCCCCGTCGGCCAGGACCATGTTGAAGCCCTCGATGATGATCAGGATGACCGCGATGATCGTGACGATCTGGCGGAAGAGGTCCGCGTAATAGATCGCCAGATCGACGAAGCCGTATTCCCCCGTTCCGGTGTCGATGTAGGCGTTCTGCGGCTTGTTGAGGATATCATCGAAGCATTCCGTGGCACTGCTACACGCAGCCTGGACCATGACCGTACCGCCGAAGAGCGCGAGCATGGCACCCAATGCTAAGGAAGGTAGCAGGCGGGAGAGGAGGCCTGGTTTCGAGGGTGCAGAAGGAACGAGGAACATGGGGATATTCCCGTCATTGTACCGAAAAAAAGCCTTCCCGTGAAGCCTTCCCTGCCCGTGAAAAGCAGCCTAGCTGCTGATCGAGCTGATGATGTTGTCGATTTCGGCGAAAATTTGGGCCGGATCGATGATATTGACCAAGGCTTCGATGCCGAAGAGGCGTCCGATGAGCGATATCACGGTGGTAGCCAGGAGCGTGACGACCAGGCCGATGATGGCGTAGCGGATGGTTCCCAGCGCCTTCTTGATCTTTTCTTCCTTCCCGCCCGACAGGATGAAGGCCAACCCGCCCCACAGCATGAACGCCAACGAGAGGACGAAGGCGATGACCACGACCCAGGCGATGCCCTTGTTGATGAGCGGTCCGATCTCGATGTCGAGCCGATCGGGACTGAAGGGGTTGATACCTGCGGTGCCGCTCCCGATGGCGGAATTGTCCAGGCGGCTGTTTTCGATGAGGACGGGGACGGGAGTGGCCATAGGGATCCTAAGTCAGGGCGGTTATTCGACGGGTTCTTCGATCTTGAGGTTGATGCGGGTATTGCTCTTGGCGCCGAGGACGTGAAGCAGGGTCTTGAGGGCCTGGGCGGTGCGGCCTTCCTTCCCGATGATGCGCCCCATATCGGCCTTGCCCACCGTGAGATGGATCAGGACGCCGAGGTCGTCGACCGTCTCCTCGATCACCAGCTTATCCGGCTCGTCCACCAACGCGGAAACCACGTACTGGATGAAGTCCCGGGGGGAGGGAGGGGTCATGGGAAAGGAGCGTTAAGGAGGGGTCGGAATTCGCTCAGGCAGTTGCCTCTTCGGCTTTCTTCGACTTCTTCCGTTTCTTCAATTCCTTATATTTCAGAAATAGGAGAAGGAAGTAATA
>CAYOUH010000004.1:21459-23221 GCA_964407085.1 uncultured Candidatus Peribacteria bacterium
CTGGCAAGGTTGGGGAAATGGCATTAAGATGGAGTGGAGAGACGATGCAATCGACATCCTCGAGCATTTTACTGCGAAAACGCCGGGATCTTTTCTGGAATACAAGGTGAGTTGCCTCTTCGGCGTTCTTCGACTTCGTCATGCGCGGCTTGGGGAGGAACGGGGTGGCAGCCTCGAACCCGTTGCGGACGAGGAGGCGGGCCATGGTTCCCGACAGCTGGGCACCGTTTTTGAGATACGTTTCGACGACCGCGGTATCGCAGGAGAACTGCTTCTCGATCGGATGGTAGTAGCCGATCTGGGCGACCTTGCGGCCGATGGGAGCGGCTTTCTTATCCTGGACGACGATACGGTATTGGGCGTGGTTTTTCTTGCCGACGCGGGAGAGGCGGATGGTAAGCACGGAGAGGAAAAGGGTTGAGGGTGTAAATGGCGGAGAATGGTCGGCCAGCTCGGCGAGGATCACGGAAAAACCATGACCGAAAACCAGCACGCGCAGTCTAGCAAAGGCGCAAGTGAAGTCAATGATCTGGCTGAAAGCACCAGGTTTTTTGCCAACGCGTCCCGTATCACTTATCCTGGAGGCGCTTCGTCCTTTTTTTCCTCATATTGATAGCTATGTCCGATCTCCTTCTTTTCCTGCTCACCGGCTCGCCCCTGATCGTCGTCGTTCTCCTGATCATAGTGTTTTCGACCATCCGCCTGGTCCAGCAGAACAACATCTATGTCGTAGAACTGCTGGGCAAGTACCGCCGCAGCATGACCGCGGGGTTGAATTTCAAGATCCCGCTCCTGGAGCGCATAGCGGCGAAGGTGTCGCTGCGACAAATCAACTTCGCCGTGGCCGGGAAATATCCCAGTAAGGATAAGGTGATCGTGGATATCTCCAGCAACCTGATCTACGGGGTGATCGCCACGGAAGAAGGAGTGAAGGACTACACCTACGTGCTCTCGAACCGCGACCAGTCCATCAACGCCATCATCGAAAACTCCCTGCGCACCTACATCGCCAAGGAGACGCACGAGGGGATCCTGGAAAAGAAGGAAGAGCTCGCCACCCACATCCACAACGACCTGGAGGGCCAGTTCGCGACCTGGGGCATGGATATCAAGAGCTTCCAGATCACGGACGTGAGCTTCCCCCTCACCATCACGGACGCGATGAGCGAGGTGGTGGCCAGCGAGCAGCTGCGCAAGGCTGCGGAGAACAAGGGTGAAGCCAGTAAGATCCAAGCGGTGAAGGAGGCGGAGGGCGAGAAAGAGAGGAAGCGGCTGCAGGGAGAAGGTATCGCCCAGGAGCGGAAGGCGATAGCGGAAGGCCTGCGCGACTCCATCGAGATCGTGCAAAAGGCCACAGGAGAAAACAACCGCGACATCATGGCGCTACTCAACCTCACGCAGTATCTCGACACGATGAAATCCATCGGGACCAGCCCCAACAGCAAGGTCGTCTTCCTGGATTCCAGCGTGAACAAGACGACCGAACTCCTCCAGCAGCTCATCAGTGCTGGGGAGGCGAAGTGATCAGGGAATGAAGCCGCTATCGTTAATGGCCGATGGCGAAGGCTTGGGAATGGTGGACGCTATCTCCCAGGCTTTCGCCTTGATTTGGGCTACTATTCCCTGGGCATCCCTGAGATTCGTCCGATAGGCCGCACTGACACCGTGGACCATCTCTGCCTCGAAGCCCTGGATGGTAACGTCCTGCCGGAAACGGACGGCGGCTGTTTGAACCAGCGAACGGGTCAGGGGGCCTTGCGCA
>CAYOUH010000005.1:0-19984 GCA_964407085.1 uncultured Candidatus Peribacteria bacterium
TCTGAGGATCCCGCCCTGTCGGGAGGCTATAGTGAATCGACTGACTAGTGTGCTTCATTCCACGATTGCCCCGTTCCCGTATCGACGATGAGGGGAACGGAGAGCTCCATAACGGAGGCCATGGTCTGTTTCACCAGGGTTGCCGTTTTTCCCACTTCTTCCTCGGGCAATTCGAAGAGTAGTTCGTCATGGATCTGTAGTACGGTTTCGGCGTGCAGTCCCGCGGAACGCAGTGCTGCTTCCACGCGGACCATGGCGAGCTTGATGATGTCGGCCGCCGTTCCCTGGATGACACTGTTGACCGCTTCGCGCTTCCCTAGTTCCGCGAGTGTCCGGTTGGGACTGTTGATCTCCGGAATCGGTCGGCGACGGCCGAAAAGGGTTTCGACGTAGCCCTTCTCCTTGCAGGATGCCAGAACCGAATCCATGTACACGCGGATGCCGGGATAGGCTGCGAAGTACTGCTCGATGAATTCCTTGGCGGCGTCCATGGTGATGCCCAGTTCATGTGAGAGACGGAACGGTCCCATGCCGTACATCAGGCCGAAGTTGATGGTCTTGGCGTAGCGCCGCTCTTCTCCCCCAACCTTTTCCACCGGGATACCGAGGATCTTCGCTGCGGTGGCGGCGTGGATGTCCTGCCCCGAGCGGAAGGCGGCGATCATGTTCGCATCGCCGGATACGTGGGCGAAGAGGCGTAGCTCGATCTGCGAATAGTCCGCTGACAGCAGGATCTTCCCCTCGGGCGCGACGAACGCTTTGCGGATCTCGCGGGAGAGCTCGGTGCGGATGGGGATGTTCTGTAGGTTCGGATCCCGCGACGAGAGTCGTCCGGTGGCGGCTCCGATCTGGGAAAACGTACCGTGTACACGCTTCGTGGCGGGATCGATGTAGGACGGTAGCGCGTCGATGTAGGTCGAGAGCAATTTGGCGAGCTCGCGGTACTCGAGGATTTTGGCGGGAAGTTCGTGTTCCGAGGAAAGCTCGGCGAGCACGTCCGCGTCGGTCGACGGACCGGTCTTGGTCCTTTTCACCACCCGCAGCTTCAGCTTCTCGAACAGGATAACCTGCAGTTGTTTGGGGGATGCCACGTTGAACTCCTCCCCTGCCAAGCGGTGGATATCCTTTTCCGCGGCGGCCATGAGCGCGTGCAATCGGGTACTCAATTCGGACAACGTGTGCGGAGCGATCATGATCCCCGTTCGTTCCATTTGGGACAGGACGGGAACGAGGGGCATCTCCACCTCGCGCATGGCCCGGGTACCGCCGATCGCTTCCAAAGAAGACCCCAGGTCGTCCGCGAGATGCGAAAGGGCTGAGGCCGAAAGGGTAGTTGTCCCATAGCGTGACAACAAGGTCTCGAGATCGAGCCGCTTATCGTTGGAGTCGATCAGGTGTGCCGCAATGCGGGTGTCGAAGAGCATTAAACGTTCATTAAGCTGAATCTTTATTCGAGGGATCCTTCACTTCGTTCAGGATGGCGCGGTCGCGACGACCTCGCCATTTCCAGAAATACTTCATGGCGCTCACCAGGTGGATGCGGAGGGTTTTCTTGGTGAATATGGAGAGGATACCACCGTCACTCAAGCGTTCCTTGCGGTGCAGCGCGCGAGCCTGGGGATGGTACACCACCCGATATCCCGAGAGCCACACTCGTCTGCAGAGATCGACATCCTCGTAGAACAGGAAGAAGCGCCCGTCGAATCCGCTGATTGTTTCCCATGCTCCCGATCGGACCAGGAGGCATGCACCTACCAGCCAGTCCACATCCTCGGTGCGGTCCTTGTCCTTGTCCCACATGAGGTAGTCGCGCACGCGGTGGCGCAGGAGGCGGGAGCGGTGCAGGGGCGTCCTTTTCAGTACCTGATCGAATGGGCGTGGGAAGCGGCGATAGGAGTCTTGAACGGTCCCATCCGCGTAGGTGAGTTGGGGGCCGACGATGCCGACATCCGGGTTGTCGCCCAAGTATGTCCCGAGTTCCTCGATCATCCCCTGTCCCACCTCGATATCCGGATTGAGGAACAGGTACGCTTCTTTCCCACCGAGGAGTTCGGCTCCTTGATTACATGCCTTCCCGAAGCCGACATTGGTGCGGTTACGCACCAGGCGCACGGGACCGCCAAAGGCCTCGTTCGCAAGCGTTTCGGCCCCCGCCGGCATGCCGCGGGAGGCGTTGTCGATGATCACGATCTCCAGGTCGTTTTTCGCCGTGGACATGCCCAATGCCTGCAGGCAGCGGAGGAGGAGTGCCCACTGGTTGTAATGCACAAGTACTACGCCGATATCCATGCGAACAAGGGGGAAACGAGAACGATCACGGTCGCTGCTACGAAGGGCAGGATGAGGTTGTCATCAAGCGGGCGACCTTTGATGCGTAGGGGGAAGGTTTCGAGCAGCATCGCCATGAGTGAGGATACGAACGCGATCCACCAGGGGAAGAAGAATCCTGCCGCTATCGTTGCCATGACTATTCCGCCGAACGTGCCTTCCCAGGATTTGTGCGCATTATACGCTATGGGCGTGGAACCCAAGGATTTCCCAAGGAGGCTGGCGGTTCCATCGCCGAATGCGAGGATGAGGATCGCCGCGGACGCCACACCGAGCGGGAAAACCGTCAGGACGATCCAGCTGCCCAGGAGGTAGAACAGTATCCCGCGTCCCGGGAACGAGGCACGATCGGAGGGCCGTTCCAGCACCGAGATGATGCGGGCGAAAGGACGTATGCCGAAGCGCACGTGGAGCAGGGAGAGGATGCCGCCGATCGCGGCTAGGAGGAGGAGCATCCACGGAGCTATCACCGTAGAACGGATGAGAACGACGAGCGTGACGCCGAAGGCCATGTGCACCAGTTGGCGGCCTATCTCGCGAGCGTCACCGCGCAGCGTGCGCCATGCGGTTATGTGGTCGAAGCGCAGGGCAATGTGTCCGAGTGCGAAGCCGAGCAATCCCCCGGAGAGGACATCGCTGGGGAAGTGCATCCCCAACACCACCCGGGACAGGGCGATGAAGAGGGAAAAAGCCAACCAGAATTTCGTTTGCAGGCGCGAGCCGTGGGCCGCGACCATGGGCAGTAACGCGAAAACCGTGGCGGCATGACTGCTCGGGAATCCGTAGTCGCGGTGGGATTCTAGGGGGATCCATCCTGCAGCATCGAAAGGACGGGATACCTCGAAGAGTTCCTTCAGAACGAAGGTGACGAGGTAGGCAAAGATCACGGCGATCAACGATTTCACGTAGCCTGTCCTCTTCTCCGTCCGTATCCAGAACAAAGGGGCAAGGAAGAGGATGGTGATGAACGGCCAGGAACAAACGAAGGCGAGAAAACCATCCACTCCTCCCTCCCCCAATCCGTGCAGTACGCGCGATGCGGGGACATCGACGAAAGGGATTACTACGAGCAGCGCGATGAGAAGGGCGATGGTCCGCAGCCGCGCGGTCGTTGTCCTCATAACCGGGAGATCAAGGATACTAGGGCGGAGGATCCGAACTGGATGAGGACGAGCGCGACGAGGGGTCGCAGGTCGATCATCCCCAGGGGCGGCAGTACGCGCCCTATTAGCTGGTACAGAGGAGCAACTATCGATACGAGGAAGCGGTACAGGACATTGCCCGGTGATGGCCTGAACCACGACAAGATCACCTGGATCAGGATGCACCACTCCAGAAGGCCACTGAGGATCCGGACGAAGGCGATGAGAAAATCAGTCATGACGGGAAGTCGAGGGAAAGGTTCGGATCGGGCAGGATGGTAGCACCAACCGGATACGAATCCAACCGGTGAGCGGATTGGTAATAGGCGCGGCAAGCGATCATGGCCCCATTATCCGTGGAGTAGACCTTCTTCACCGGAAACAGCGCGGATATGCCCCGGGAATCGGCTTCTTCTCCGACGCGCTGACGCAGGAGCGCATTGGCCGAAACGCCCCCGGCGATATGGACCTGGGCAGCATCGTGCTCCTCGGCCGCGCGAAAGAGCTTGGTGACCAACACCTCGGTCACGGTGCGCTGGAAACTCGCAGCCATGTCGGAAACGAATTCGCGTGAGAGAACTCCCTTCCCCAATTCCCCCTGCACGATGCGCATGACTTCCGATTTTAGTCCCGAGAAGCTGAATTCCAATCCGGTATCGAGCAGTGGCCGTGGGAGATCGTAACCCAACGGATCGCCGGATGAGGCGGCTTGTTCGATCGATGGTCCGCCGGGATAGGACAGACCCAGCATGCGGGCGACCTTGTCGTACGCTTCGCCTGCCGCGTCGTCGCGCGTAGAGCCGAGGATCGAGAATTCCTGGTGCGAGCGTGACAGAATGAGGTGGTTGTGCCCGCCCGAAGCCGTGAGAGTGACATAGGGGAACAGGATCTGTGAAGCCTCGCGTTCCAGGAAATTGCCGTACAGGTGCCCGAGGATGTGGTGTACTCCTATGAGGGGCTTCTCGGCAGCAAACGACAGGGTGGAAGCGGTCATGGTGCCCATGAGAAGCGCGCTAGAGAGGCCAGGTCCTCGGGTCACGGCGATGGCATCCAGGTCGGAAAGGCCGCACGAGGCTTGCGCGAGGGCCGAACGGATGGTGGGCATGATGGCGATGGCGTGCTCGCGGGCAGCCACCTCCGGAACCACCCCTCCGGTCAGGCGATGGATCTCGACCTGCGAGGCGGTGACCATGGAGCGCACTACGAAGCCGTTCTGCACCACCGCCACGCTGCAATCGTCACAACTGGTTTCTATTCCGAGAATAAGCATTGGTTATGAAGCGTTTCCCGCATCGTGAAGGCCAAAAGGGTGCCAAAATGCGGTTCTTTTGCTATACTATATGGAATATGCCGGGAGTATCAACGCGCATTTACCACCAGCACCCGCCATGGGCCTGCCCCTCGACCTCGCCACCAGCATCACGCAGTACCTGATGATCGGAGCCATCGCCCTGGTTCCGAGCCTGGCTTGGGGTCTCTATTTCTACCGCCAAGCGCGCATCGATGCGCGCCAGATGCTGTTTTCCTTCGTCGTCGGGGGGTTGAGCGTCGTGCCGATGCTGGTCTGGCAGAAAAGCTGGGCGTTTTCGTTGTCGATATGGGGATTCGATATCCCGCACATCAACGTGTATCAGAGCGTGAAGTCCTTGGTCCTCCATCCGGGAATCGGTTCCATTTCCACGTTCACGGGCAGTGTCATCATCGTGGGCCTGCTCATGTTCGCCTGTGCGGCCATCGCCGTGTTCATCGGGAACGTGGTTCTGCGCGTCCCCTTCCGCCATGTCCTGTCGAACCTCAAGAAGCGCACCCTGGAAGAACCCCTCCTGTTCTTCGGCATGGGGTTGGCGATCGCCGTCACCGTGGTGGCGTTTGCCGCGCTGATGCCGGGGGTGTTCGGCTGGACCGGCGTGTGGAAGGCGGTCTACGTGTCGTTCTGGTCGGCCATGATGGTCGGGTACCTGGAGGAATACAGCAAGCACCTGGTGGTGCGGTTCCAGGGAGACCATGCGGTGACGTCGGTCGATACAGCCATCCAGTACAGTATCGCGGTGGGTCTCGGATTCGCGTTCATCGAAAACATCATCTATTTCCTCAATCGTATCTGGCTGGCCCCGTGCAGCGCGGATGAGATCGCGCTCAACCAATGCCTGCTCGATCCGGCCACGAACCAATATATCCACCAGGTGGGGGTCGTGCTCGTGCCCTACATTTTCCGTTCGCTGCTCTCGACCGTGGCGCACGTCACCTTCTCGGGGATCTTCGGGTATTACTATGGCGTGGCGCACTTCGCGTCGTACGAACTGAAGCAGCGCTCGGGGACGGGGTTCTGGGCTGTCCTGTATCTCATCCTGGGAGCGAAGCGTTCGGCCGTGTTCCACAAGGTGAAGATGTTCCAGGGACTGCTCATCGCCATGACGGTGCACGGACTGTTCGATTTCGTTCTGGACCAAGAGAAGACGTACCTGACGGTGCCGATCCTGTTCGGCGGCGTGTCGTATCTACTGTACTTGCTCCACAAGAAGGAGAACCAAAAGACGCTGCGACTCCTCGTGGACGAACGCACGAGCGAACGGGCGGATTTCAAGGACGCCTTGTCGCACATCGAACTGCTGGAGAAGTTCGAAAGCAACTATTCCAAGCACATGGAGCGTAAGAAGGATCCCCTCGAAATCATCGATGGGAACGTGCAGCTGCTCGAGAAGTACGAGAAGCTGTGGAAGGGAAAGGCATGAACAATTCCATGAACAAGGTTCCCGATCTTGCCCCTCTGGAAGAGCAAGCCGAAACGGTACCCGCAATGGAGCGCCTGAAAGGTGTGGTTGCTTCGGCAGTGGCCAAGACGATTTTCCCACGGATGCGCATATACGGGGCCGAGAACCTGAAGCGTTTGCCAAGGCCGATCATTCTCGTTACGGCCCATCATAGCATGTACGATCCTGCTATCATCTATGGGTTGGTCAAAAGGATACATCCCGGAGTTCCCCTGGGCATTTGCGCCGAAGAGAGCGTGAATGAGGTCTGGAAACACACTCCCTTCGCCCGGGATATCGTTTTCGTGGCCAATGACGAAATCAGCGTGGCGAACGATAGGATCGTTCCGTCACCATTGTCCCAAGTCCAACGCCAGCGAACGCGCTTCAGGGCGGGCAAGGCCATTCGAAAGATCATTGAGCAGGATGGAATCATCATCATCCAGGCTTTTGGGATGCCCAAATCCGATAACTATCGACGGAAGGAGCCGATTCCCGGGATCCGAGGATTGTTGGAATCCGTCCTGCATAAGAAGCCCGGGGCAAGCGTCGTAGCGTGTGGGATGACGGGCGGTGTCGCACCTTGGAAGGATTTCGGCAACGGTGTAGGCATCCATCAATTCTGGAAACCCACCGAAGTCCGGATCAGCGAGAACATGAATACGAAGGATAGGCCGATGGAAGCGATAGTCTCCGAAATCGGGAAGTACTGCCAATAGGGAATTACCTCACTACTTCCCACTCCTTGCTGTGGGCGCGACCGAACAGGACGGTCCAGAAGTAATTGCGCAGCCAGGTGAACAGCAGTCGCGGCCAGCCTACCTTATGCGCCCTGCGCCCCGTGTGGTAGACCGTCAGCGACGGTTCCGTCCGCGTGCGGCCGATTTTCGATAAGCGCGCGAACAGGTCGAAATCCTCCGATGCTACCAGGCGCTCATCGTATCCTCCTACCGAACGGAACGCGGAGGCCCGTACCATTTGGAATTCCCCCCCAGCACCGCCTTGTCCTAGGAGGTTATTGCGTATGATGCAGAGCCAGTCCAGGCACCAGAATACGATGCGGTCCATGATAGTTTCCATCTCCGGAAAAACCCGAAAACGTACCGAGAGTGCTATGAGGCGCGGATCGGCGGCGAAGATCTCCAAAGCCCGCCGGAAGAAAACGTTCGGAACGGGTTCCGCCACCTGCACGTCGGCATCCATGAAGACGATGAATTCCCCCTGTGCTGCAGCGCCCCCCGCATTGCGCCCCATGGCGATGTTTTGCCGCGTCTTGCCGTCGTGCACCAGGACCTGGTCCGCATGCATCCGGGCGATGGCAACCGTACCATCCGTACTGTGGCCGTCGGAAACGACGATCTCGTACGGGATAGCGTCCAATTCCCGCAGCGCGACCAGGGTAGCTCCCAATACGGTTTCTTCCTGGAGCGTCGGGATGACGAAGGAGATCACAGGTTTTCCGAGGCCATCTTCTTTACCTTCCATTGGGCGAAAAATAAGAGGGTGAGGAGCAAGGCTGCACCGGTGGATAGGAACACGAGCTTGTAGGCGGAAGGAATGGTATCGTACACGTTCCCGAAAAGATATCCTATGCCCAAGAGCATTCCCGTCCATACCACCCCGCCGGCTAGGTTGAGAAGCGCATATGTGCGGAACGGAATCCTCAACGTACCGGCAGTGACCAGCGTCACGATGGCGAACCCGAATCCCATGGTAAGCTTCGAGATCAGCAGGATGCGTTCGTGGTAGCGATGGAAGAGGTGGCGTACTTTCTTTTCCGCCTCCGGCGTGATGCCGAAGCGGTGGCCGTGCTTCTCGATGATGCGCGCGAAGCCGTGGTAGCCAACGTAATACCACAGGATGTCCTCGACGAAGTCCCCGAAGAGGAGGGCGGCGTACGCGGGGAGGAAGTCCAACTGTCCGGTGCGGACCAAGAAACCACCAGTGAGGGTGGTGACTGGTCCCTCGAACATCCCAGCGAAAAAAAGGATGACGTATTTGTACGGTGCCAGGAATGCGGGTACGTACCAAACGGACTCGGACATGGCGGAAGGGGTTGGACCAGCGTGCAGTCTGAAGCCTGGACCCCTATGAAGTCCATAGCAATCGCCGCACGTGATGCTTGAAAACCCCTTCAAGGTGTGAGAGAACGATAGGCGTATCCCTTCCATGCGCATCGGCATCATTGCTACCTCGTACCCACCCAACCGTGACGGAGTCAGTGTCTCGGTCGCATCCCTGGCTGCGGGCTTGCGACGTAGGGGACATGAAACGTTCGTCATCACGCCCCGGGCCAGGGGGGCATCCTATCCTGCCTATGTCCTACCCGTTCGCTCCCTACCCGTCCCCAAGAACCTCTCTACTGAACTGCGTCTCCCCTACCGTGGACTGGGATCAGGTCTTCTCTTCTTCAGGCGTCACAAGATCGATCTCATTCATAGTGTGGATCCTTTTCTCTCCGGTCCTTGGGCGATAGCGGTTGCGAAACTGCTCGGGGTCCCGCACATCCACACCTTCCATACGCATTTCGAAACGTATCCTTATTTCCGTTTCCCGGGCTACCAGTACGGATTCCGGCTGATGGCGCGCCAGGTCTGCAACCTCACCGATGCCGTCGTAGCGCCCACTGCCAAGATCGCAACCTACCTCAAGAAGATCGGGGTAACCGTGCCGATCACAACGTTGCTCAATATCCCGCCACCGCGCTCGCTCTGGCCGATCGAAAAGGATTCCGCGTTGGTACGAAAATTCGGCATCCGGCAGGAAGATTTTGTTTTCGTCACCTTCGGCCGCGTGGCCAAGGAAAAGGGATTGGAGAGGGCACTGGCCGCACTGAGTCCTTTGATGCGCGGGAATCCCAACGTCAAGTATGTCATCGCAGGCCATGGTCCTGCCATCGCCGTCCTCAAGTCCCTCGCACGCGATCTCGACATCTCGGAACAAGTAATTTTCTTCGGGGCTTATGATCGTGAGCAACTCCCCCGCATCGCCAGCATTGCTTCGGCGTTCATGTTCACATCCAGAACCGATACTCAGGCCATCACCCTGCTCGAAGCTATGCAGTGCGGACTCCCCGTGGTCAGCATTGATGATGACTGTGTGGACTACATCCTCCACCACGGTTCCAACGGCTTCAAGGTGAAGGAGGACCAGTTGGCAAAAACCTGCAACCGGCTTGTACGTGATGCGGTATTGCTCCGAAAGTTGACTACCAATGCCCTTCAGACCGCTGGAGAATTCGATAACGAACGGATCCTTGCCCAGTGGGAAGACCTTTTCCAACGTGTGGTAGCGGGGGTGTAGACGAAAGATTGGAACGAAGGCCACATTGCCCTATAGTCTCTCGGTTTCTCCACCCTTTCCTCCTCCATGGCCCTACAAATCGGCATCGTCGGTCTTCCCAACGTCGGCAAATCCACCCTTTTCAACGCGCTGACGAAGACGCAAGGCGCTGCGGTCGCCAACTATCCCTTCTGCACCATCGATCCGAACGTAGGCGTGGTGGAAGTCCAAGACCATCGTTTGCATGAGTTGGCCAGGGTCTCGAAGTCAGAGAAAGTGGTCCCCGCGATCGTGGAGTTCGTGGATATTGCGGGACTCGTGAAGGGCGCCTCGACAGGGGAAGGACTAGGCAACCAGTTCCTGAGCCACATCCGCAACGTCGACGCTATCGTAGAAGTGGTGCGCTGCTTCGAAGACGATAACGTGCTGCACGTGCACGGACAGGTCCATCCCCAGAACGACGTCGAGATCATCGAGGCAGAGCTGATCATCGCGGACCTGGATACCGTGGACAAGCGTATCCCGAACGTGGAAAAGAAAACCCGCGCTGGAGACAAGGATGCCGTGAAGGAGGTCGAGATGCTCGCGGCCCTCAAGGCGCATCTGGAGCAAGGGAAGATCGCGCATTCATTCGAAGTGGCGGATGATGTCCTCCCCGCCTTTAAGGAGTTGCATTTACTTACAGCTAAGCCGTTCCTGTACGGACTGAATTTATCTGAGGCGCAGGTAAGATCTATTACCCCCGACGCCTTGAAAGCCTTCCTACCGAAGGTGGATCCGAAGCTCCTCGTACCCATCTCGGCTCAGATCGAGGCCGAACTCGTAGGATTGGATGAGACGGATGCGAAGGAATTCCTGAAGGACCTCAACTTGGAACGGTCTACTTTGCAGGGCTTGGTGGAACAGGCGTATACCCTGCTTGGATTGCAGTCCTACTTCACGTCAGGAGAGAAGGAAAGCCGAGCGTGGACCATCCACCAGGGTGATACCGCTCCGAAGGCGGCGGGGGTTATCCATACTGATTTCGAAAAAGGCTTCATCAAGGCCGATGTGGTGGACTGGAAGGACTTCGTGGAGCTAGGCGGGTGGAGTGCCGCGCGGGAAAAAGGCAAGGTGCGCATGGAGGGCAAGGAATATGTCATGCGCGAGGGGGATACCGTGCTGTTCAAGTTCAACGTTTGATCCACAGCCCGACTTGCAGTATATTCCAAGCATCTTCCCGCCGCCGTGGCGGATCTTTTTCCCGGCCATCCATGTCCAAACAGAAGGTCATCCTGCTCGTCACCGCGTTCATCGACGTGATCGGGATCGGGATCGTCATCCCTACCCTGCCCTCCTACGTCGAGCGCTTGAGCGATAGCGCCTTCTTGGCATCGAGTTTCTTTGCCATCTACTCGTTCTTCGCCTTCTTCGCGCCGCCCGTGCTCGGCTCCCTCTCGGACAAGTACGGCCGCCGTCCCATCCTGCTCGCGAGCCTGCTCGGAACCTCCATCGGGTGGTTCTTCTTCGCGTGGGGCGGGAGTATTATTTTCCTCATCCTGGGCCGGGTCATCGACGGGATCACGAGTGGGAACATCTCCACCGCCATGAACTATCTGGCCGATATCGCGAAAGATGCCAAGGAGCGTGCCGCGAATCTCGGCATGATCGGGGCCGTGTTCGGGGTCGGATTCATCATCGGACCAATGCTGGGCGCAGTCCTGTCGACTGTCTCCCCCGCCTTTCCTTTCTGGGCAGCGGGTGGCCTGGCGTTGGCCAACACGATCGCCGCGTACTTCTTCCTCCCCGAATCCCTGCAGGAGCAGAAGCGCAACGTCCACCTGACACTCAATCCCCTCCGCGGGATCGGTGCCGCTTTCCGCATCAAGCCGATCTGGAACCTGCTGTGGACGTGGAGTTTCTTCTCGCTCGCGGTCAGTGCTATCCCCGCCATCTTCGCGCTGTACGTGGACAGGGCCTTCGCGCTTGGCCCCCAGGGGATCGGGTTCCTGTTCGCCGGGATGGGACTGCTCATCGCCGTCAATCAGGGGCTGCTGATGAAGAAGTTCTGGCTCAAGCGCTTCAGTGAGCACCGACTCATCATGGTGTCCATCATCCTCATGTTCCTGTCGTTCGCGGGCATGGCCGCGGGGAGTTTCCCCCTGTTCCTCCTGGCCATGGTGCTCTCAGCCTTCGGCCAGTCGAACCTGCGCGTCGTCACGACCAGCGCCATCATCGGGCATAGTCCGGTGTCGCAGCAGGGCATGATCAACGGGGTGGCCCAGAGCATCTTCTTCCTGTGCTCCGTGATCGCTCCGTTGTATGCCGGTGGGCTGATGGAGCTCAATCTCCATCTGCCGTGGATCGTCGCCGGGGTGATCATGGCCATCGCCTTGTATTTCGGACGTAGGCCGATTCCGGAAGTGACCGAAAATGCCAATGCGTCTCCACAGGCTTGACCAAGCGTCTGTGTCGGTTAGGATGGGTACGCCCTGCGCCACCTTAGCTCAGTGGTAGAGCAGCTGTTTTGTAAACAGCGGGTCGTCGGTTCAAATCCGACAGGTGGCTCCATCGTCGGGACTTCGCTTCGGTTTTCGCGATTCCGCTTTGCGGAATCGGCTTCAACCCTCGCGAGCCCCTCCTCTTCCTCACAAAACGGCCTGAAGGCGCGTTTTGTTCGGGAGGGTAGAACGGTCCTTCTCTGGAATAGGAAGCTGTAGGACGAAACAACCTTTTCAAAACGCCGGGAACGTGTAAGATGGGCCCGCTCCGGGCAGATACCAGAGTGGCCAAATGGGGCGGACTGTAAATCCGCTGGCTTTCGGCTTCGGGGGTTCGAATCCCTCTCTGCCCACCAGCACCACGGAGAGATGCCGGAGTGGTCGATCGGGCCGCACTCGAAATGCGGTATGTCCGCAAGGGCATCCAGGGTTCGAATCCCTGTCTCTCCGCCACCTAAGGAATATCGAAGTCTCAAAGCTCGATTACCAAGAGTCGTAACGAAGTCAGGACGCAAAGCGTCCGTCGGGGATTCGAACGGGCTCGAGCCGTGCGAGAACCCCGCCGGAACGGGCGAATCCCTGTCTCTCCGCCACCTAAAGAATATCGTAGTCTCAAAGCTCGGTAAGAACACCCCCATGAACCGAGATATCCAAGCCTACCATGCCGCGCTCGCGACTGTAGACAGGGAGATTTGCGATGTCCTGCGCAAGACGATCGATGCCAACCTGCCTTCCGCACAGAGCAAGGTCTGGCACGCGCACCCGGTGTGGTTCCTGGATGGGAATCCCATCGTGGGATACAGCAAGCTCAAGGTGGGAGTACGGCTTATGTTTTGGAGCGGGGCGGATTTCGGTGAAAAAGGCCTCACTCCGGGCACGGGGAAATTTAAGGATGCTTCCGCCCTCTATACCGACGCGAGGCAAATCGACCTCGCCGACCTCGAACGCTGGCTCAAAAAAGCGCAGAAGATCCAGTGGGACTACGCGAATATTGTTAAACGCAAAGGCAAGCTTGTCCGGTTGAAATAGAGAGACCCTTCATGACGCCAATAGCATGTCTTTCCAAGCATACCTCGATAACATCAAGGCCAAGACGGGAAAGACTCCGGAGGATTTCATGAAGACAGCCAAAGCGAAGGGGCTTTTGCGACCGGACATGAAGGCTACGGAGCTCATCCAGCTCCTGGATCAGGAATATGGATTGGGACGCGGGCATTCCATGGCGGTTTGGGCCGTATTCAAGGCGAAGGGTTGGGTCGGGAAGAAATAAAACGACACTCCCCCATCCGAAGGGTGATTTTTGAGAACCAGAAATTTCTTTGACATGACTGTGGGAGTCCATTAACATTCAACCAAACAGTTGAATATAAACATGGCCACTGCTGCACTTTCGCTCGATTCCATCTTCGGTTCCCTGTCCGACCCGACGCGCCGGGATATCCTGAGCCGCGTGGCCCGTGGGGAACTCACCGTCAGCGAGATCGCGGCCCCCTACTCCGTCTCCCTCGCGGCCATCTCGAAGCACCTCCAGATCCTCGAGAGGGCAAAGCTCATCGTGAAGAGGCGCTTCGGCAAGCAGCAGGTGGTGAGCCTCTCCCCTGTCGCGTTCAAGGATGCCAGCGCGTACCTGAAAAGTTACGAGAAGCTGTGGAACGACCGGTTCGATTCGCTGGAACGATACTTATCCACTCTCCCTAAATAACATGGATGCCAACAATGCTTCCGGACTTGTTATCACTCGCACCTTCGATGCCCCGCGTGAAAAGGTGTGGAACGCCTTCACCACCGCGGAAGCGATGGGACAATGGTGGGGACCGAAGGGCTTCGATATCGACGTGAAGACGTTCGAATTCCGCCCGGGCGGCATATTCCACTACAGCATGACGCCTCCCGGAGCAGCTCAGATCTGGGGCAGGTTCACGTATGGGGAAATCACTCCCATGGAAGTGATCAAGTTCACCAACTGCTTCTCGGACGCGGATGCCGGTCTCGGTCGCAATCCGTGGATGGACGTATGGCCTGCGGAGATCTCGAACGTGATGACCTTCACGGAGGAGAACGGCAAGACGACCATCACGCTGCGCGGGAGTCCTATCAACGCCAACGAGGAAGAGATGAAGGCGTTCGAAGGGTTAACAGCGAGCATGCAGGGCGGATGGGAAGGCACATGGTCGAAGCTCGATGATTATCTGGCGAAGCACTAGTTCCTCATCAACTCGCATTCCATGACCGTAAACGACGCTCTCGCAGATCGCACAATCACCATCAGTCGGGAAATAAGCGCTCCGCTCTCCTCGGTGTGGAAGGCGTGGACCGAACCAGAGCACCTGATCAAGTGGTGGGGGCCGGACGGCTTCACGAATACGTTTCATGCGATCGAGGTGCGCGAGGGTGGCCACTGGCTCTTCACCATGCACGGCCCCGACGGTGTGGATTATCCCAATCGCATCGTGTTCACGGAGATCCTTCCCATGCAGCGCATAGCGTTCGTGCACGACAGCGGTGAGGGTGATCCGCATCCTTTCCAAAGCGAGATCTCTTTCATCGAAGTGGATGGGAAAGTCACGGTAACACTCTCAAACATCTTGGATTCAAAAGAGGAGCGTGATCGCGTGGTCGAGGAAGTCGGAGCGATAGAAGGTGGCAAGCAGACGCTCGGACGATTGGCGGCCTATGTTGAAAGCATGTGACCTTATTTTCTTCTCCCCTTTTCTCCATGACTGAAAATAATCCCAATGCCGTGAGCTACGACAATGGCGACCTCGTGATCGTCCGCACCTTCGACGCTCCGCGTGGTCGCGTGTGGGCCGCCTGGACACAGCCGGAACTTGTCATGAAGTGGTGGGGGCCAGCGCACTACACCTCCCCTATCGCCAAGATCGATTTCAAAGTCGGAGGCAAATACCACTTCTGCATGCGCGGCAAAATGGGGCCGGATGCCCCGGATCAGGATTTCTGGACCACGGGGACGTATCGCGAGATCGTGCCGATGGAAAGGATCGTATGTACCGATTCGTTCTCGAACGAAGCGGGCGATATCGTGCCGGGCAGTGAATACGGCATGCCGGACATGCCCCTGGAGCTCCTCGTCACCCTGACATTCGAAGATGCGGGTGAGGGTCGTACCAAAATGACCCTGCGCCACAGTGGAATGCCAGAAGGCAAGATGCGCGAGATGACGGGTGCTGGATGGAGTACTTCGCTTGATAAGTTGGCCGCCAGCCTGTGATAATCGTTTTTCCACTAACCCCATTCCAACATGCAGAAATTGCACTTCTCCATCGTCATCGATGCCCCGCGCAGCGAGGTGTACTCCAAGATGCTCGCCAAAGATACCTATGAAAAGTGGAGCGAAGAATTCGCCCATGGCTCCACCTACGAGGGATCGTGGGACCGGGGAGCCAAGATCCGTTTCGTGGATCCCAGTGGAGGCGGTATGCTGTCGGAGATTGCCGAAAACCGTCCCAACGAATTCGTTTCGACCCGGCATTATGGGATGGTGGTCGATGGGAAGGAGGATACGACGAGCGATGCCGCGAAGGCCTGGAACCCATCATTCGAGAACTACACGTTCAGCGACAAAGACGGTGGGACCGAAATCGCCGTGGACATCGACGTCAACGAGGAATACGCGGCGATGTTCTCCGAAATGTGGCCGAACGCGCTCGTGCGGCTGAAGAAGCTGTGCGAAGGCAAGCTGCCCGAGAAGCTGACCGTGTCAGCGATAGTGAACGTCCCGGTCGAGAAGGCGTGGGAGTACCGCACGAAGCCCGAGCACATCACGCAGTGGGCGTTCGCGCAGGACGACTGGGAGGCGCCCGAGGCCGAGAATGATCTCAAGTGGGGCGGCCGGTTCCGTACTCGGATGCGGGCCAAAGACGGCAGCGCGCAGTTCGATTTCACGGGCAAGTACACCGCCGTACAGGACGGGAAGTCCTTCACCTACCGCATGGATGACGGACGTTTCGCGGATGTGACGTTTACGAGCGTGGACGGTGGGACGCGCGTGACCGAATCCTTCGAACCTGAAAGAAGCAATACGCTTGAATTGCAGCAGTCCGGTTGGCAGGCGATCATGGATAACTACAAGAAGTACGCCGAGAGCCGCTGATGAAAGGACGCTCCCCTTCCCTTATCCCTTCCCCATGCCTACCCTGCCCAAGCTCAATACCTACCTCAACTTCCCCGGTACCACGGAGGAGGCCTTCACGTTCTACGCTTCGGTATTCAAGACGGAGCTCGCGCATCTGAGCTGATTCAAGGATACGCCCGATGGAGCCAAGATGAGCGCCGAGGACGGTGAGAAGATCATGCATGCCGCCATCAACATCGGTGGCGATACGCTCATGGCGACGGATTCGTTGCCGTCGATGGGCTTCCCCGAGGTCGTGCATGGGAATGCCTCCTACCTCTGCCTGAACGTGGAAACCAAGGAGGAGGCCGACCGGATCTTCGCGGAATTGTCGCCGGGAGCCACCATCGAGATGGCTATGGCTGACATGTTCTGGGGGGACTACTTCGGTTCGCTGCATGATAAGTACGGCGTGGGATGGATGGTCGTGTACACCTATCCTCCCAAGGCCTAGTCCTTGCGCATGGCGCGGGAGAGGACTACGCTAGGGCGGCTTACTCCTTCCCTTCGTGTCCCATGGAGATCACCCAAACCTCGTTCGGTCCCAAGCGCTACCTCGCTGCCAAGAAATCGATCTCCATCGGAGAGATCAGCAACAAGGACATGTATGACCTGGCGTATGCCCGGCTCTTCGGATACCTCGGCCAACACGGCGTTGGGGTCGATGGTCCCGCGGCGGTGTTGTATTTCACCTGGGACGAGGCGAAGGGAACGACGGACATCGCCATCTGCGTCCCCGTGTCGGGCATCGAGGCGATCGACGATCCGGACCTGGAACTGATCAACATTCCCGCCACGCCTGCCGTGATGGGCGTTTTGCATGGATCGTGCGATGGGCTCAAGGCGGGGCATGACGAGATCCACGCGTACATCAAGGCCAATAACCTGCCCTCGGAAGGTCCCGCGATCGAGGAGTACGTCACGGATCCGATGGCGGTCAAGGATCCCTCGCAGCTCATCACGAACCTGTACTACCTGGCGAAGTGAGTCCCTTGACCTTCACCGTCCTGGGAATCATTCGGAAATACCCTGGCCCGGGTGGGTGGTATTTCGTGCAGGTCGGTGAGACCGAGTCGCGAATGGTCCGGGAATTCGGCGATGCGAAGAAGGTCGGATGGGGCTATGTGAAGGTCCAGGCCCGGATCGGGGAAACGGCCTGGGACACCACCCTCTTCCCCACCAAGGAAGGACGCTATTTCCTGGCCGTGAAAGCCGATGTACGGCGGAAGCGAGGCATCAGGGACGGCGACGAAGTTCGCGTGGAATGCTCCTTGTACTAAATATCCGATAATGAACCGATACGAGCTCATCGTCGTAGGGGGCGGTGCATCGGGCATGATGGCCGCGGGCAGGGCCGCCGAGCGGGGCCTACGGGTCTTGTTGCTCGAGAAGAACGCGCGCCTGGGCGAGAAGCTGCGGATCACGGGCGGAGGACGGTGCAACGTGACGAATGCCGAGGACGACGTGCACGTTTTGCTCGCGAAGTACGGTAAGGCGGAGCAGTTCCTGTAC
Source organism: uncultured Candidatus Peribacteria bacterium (assembly GCA_964407085.1). Classification (GTDB taxonomy): domain Bacteria; phylum Patescibacteriota; class Gracilibacteria; order JBDHUY01; family JBDHUY01; genus CAYOUH01. Next base: position 17,627 of record CAYOUH010000005.1, read on the forward strand.
TCCCCTTTCGCGCAGTTTTCCGTTGCGGATACGTTCGCGTTTTTCGAGGCGCGCGGACTGCCGCTCGTGGTGGAGGGACTGAAACGCGCCTTTCCGACTACGCAGAAGGCCGAGGATGTGGTGCGGGTGCTGGAGGAATATATGGGGGCAGGCGGAGTCGAGGTCCGGTTGCGGTCCCCCGTCACTGAGGTCGTGATGGAGAACGGGGCCATCGCCGCGGTGCGGTGCGGGAATGAGGAATACCGGGCGAACGAATACCTGTTCGCGACGGGTAGCGTATCGCATCCCGAGACGGGCTCGACGGGCGACGGGTTCGCATGGCTCACGAAGCTCGGCCACACGGTGCACGACCCGACGCCGACCATCGTGCCCCTCGCTGTCACCGAAGCGTGGGTACACGATCTGGCAGGGATTTCGCTGGATGGTATGAAGATCACGTTCTCCGTGAATGGGAAGAAGGCCTTCAGCCTCTCGGGCAAATTGCTCTTCACGCACTTCGGCATCTCGGGGCCGCTGATCCTGAATGCTGCGCACCGCGTGGCCGACCTGCTGCAGGAGGGATCCGTCACGGCCACCATCGACGCGTATCCGCAGACGGACCTGGGAGCACTGGACCAACGGGTCCTTTCTACCTTTGACACGAACAAGAACAAGCTCCTGCGCAACGTCATGAAGGACCTCGTGCCCGCAGGCATGGCGAAAGGGATCTCTACGCTGCTCTCCGATCATGTCGACCTGGAGCGCGAGGTGAACTCGGTACCGAAGGACGAGCGCAAGCGCATGGTGCACCTGCTCAAAGCTCTCCCGATGACCATCGAGGGACTGATGGGACTCGACCGGGCGGTGATCGCGGACGGGGGCGTGCCGCTCACAGAGATCGATCCGCGCACGATGCGGTCGAAAGTGGTGCCCAACCTCCTCGTGACCGGTGATCTGCTCCACATCAATCGGCCCTCGGGCGGGTACTCGCTGCAGCTGTGCTGGTCGACGGGCGCCGTGGCGGGGATGCATGCCGGAGAGGTGGCGTGACGATGCACGGGGTGTATACTCCGCGCGAATCTCACCCATGGCCGCGATCCCCGTCAATCCGGACGACGTGATGTCCTTCCCGAACCAGGCTAAGTGGCGCACGTGGCTGGCAAAGAACCATGCCAAATCCGACGGCGTATTTCTGCGGATCTACAAGAAAGCGTCCCAGGTGCCCACGGTGGACTACAAGCAAGCGCTCGACGAGGCGCTGTGTTACGGATGGATCGATAGCGTGAAGAAGGTCTACGATGACGTCTCCTACCTGCAGCGCTTCTCGCCGCGCAGGAAACGCAGCCTGTGGTCACAGGTGAACATCGCGAAGGTGGCGGAGCTCATCAAGACCAAGAAGATGATGGAGCCAGGAATGAAGGAAGTCGAACTGGCAAAGGCCGATGGCCGCTGGGACGCCGCCTACCATCCGGCCTCAACCGCCCGGATCCCGGACGACCTGCAGGCGGTGATCGACGGGAATCCGAAAGTGAAGGAATTCGTAGCGACGCTCGGCAAAGCCAACCAATACGCCATGATCTGGCGGCTCTCTACGGCGAAGAGGCCTGAGACTCGTGAGAAGCGGTTTAAGGAGATCGTGAGGATGCTGAAGGAAGGGAAGAAGTTTCATTAACCCACCCATCAAAATATGTCCTCATTAGAAAAACTAGTTGATTGGTTCATCGGTGTGCCGTGGTATCAGGTTCTTGTAGTTGTAATCGGACCCCTAAGCGCCCTATTGGCGGTTCTAATTTCGGAATACTTTAAGGTTCGAGGTAGAGAAGCTTTATTTTCAGAAGAGATTTTTAAAAGGAAAATTGTTATTTATGAGAATTTGTTTCGTGTGATGTGGGATGCTTACGAGAAGAATTCCGAATTAATATCAACTAATGCACTTTCGTCTGAGCAGTCTGAAGAACAAAGGAAGAAAGTATGGTCGCCCACGATTCTGGGCGTTGCTGCGTATCTCGATGAGAATAAGCTTTATATAAGCGAAGAATTAACGATTCATTGCATATCGTCCCTTATAGGAGGAGAGGATCTGCCTGTGATGAATGAAGAAGAAAAGAAGGACTTTTATTTAAATAGAAGTCGTACTATCGATTTAATTAAAGAGGAGAGTGGTCTCAAGAGATTGGATAACTTTCTAGGCAAGATCAACAATGTGAAACTCAAGAGTGGTTATATCGAAATGTATCAAAGATTTAAAAAAGAACATCCAACCGAACTTAATTGAGATGTTTTATTACCTTAGGTCTAAAGCCCTTAAGCTGCCGAATCTAACACACAAAAAAGCCCCAAGTTTCGGATAGCAGTTTCGGCAGCAGACGAGAGATTGGA